>WQST01000220.1 GCA_009787745.1 Lachnospiraceae bacterium | reverse complement strand
GAGGTTGCGGATGGCGCCTGCAAGGGTCTGGCTGGTCGCCCATGTATCGGCGCCGCCAAGAACACGGTCGGTTATGAGAATACCTTTATCGGCGCCCATCGCCATTGCTTCACGAAGAACGTCTTCCGCTTTCGGGAGTCCCATCGTAATCGCCGTAACTTCCGCGCCAAACTCATCTTTTAAACGTAACGCGGCTTCTAATCCCGCTTTATCGTCAGGATTCATGATTGCTAACATTGCACTTCTATCTAAAGTACCATCGGGGTTAAATTTGACCCCCCCCTTAGTATCGGGTACTTGCTTAATGCAAACTATAATTTTCATTTTGTTTCCTTTCGTTATTGAAAATAAAAGTTTAATTATACTTATTTTATTATGTTGGCGGCGATAACCATCTTCTGGACTTCGGAAGTGCCTTCGTAAATCTCGGTAATCTTCGCGTCACGCATCATTCTTTCAACATCATACTCACGGGTATAGCCGTAACCGCCGTGCAGCTGAACGGCTTTCGTCGTGACTTCCATCGCTACCTCGGAAGCATAAAGTTTTGCCATCGCGGCTTCCAGGGAATAAGCCTTGCCATTTTTCTTAGCTTCCGCCGCTTTATATACTAACAGTCTGGCGGCTTCAACTTTTGTCGCCATATCAGCTAACATGAACTGGGTATTTTGGAAGGAAGCGATTGATTTACCGAACTGTTTTCTTTCCTGAACATAAGCAATCGTCGCTTCTAAAGCACCCGCGGCAAGACCTAATGCCTGAGCGGCGATGCCGATACGCCCGCCGTCTAAGGTACCCATTGCGATACCGAACCCTTTGCCTAATTTGCCCAAAAGATTCTCTTTCGGGATACGGCAATCGGTAAAAATGAGTTCATATGTGGCGGAAGCGCGGATACCCATTTTCTTCTCCTTCGTTCCGAAAGAAAAGCCGGGTGTGCCTTTTTCCACGATAAAAGCGGAAATCATTTTCTTCGAGCGTCCTTTCGCATCAGTCACGATATCAGTAACCGCGAAAACGACATAAACATCGGCTTCTTTACCGTTAGTGATAAAAATCTTCGAACCATTCAGGATATATTCATCACCGTCCAACACCGCCTTGGTTTGCTGACCCTGAGCATCGGTTCCCGCACCCGGCTCAGTAAGTCCGAATGCACCGAGCTTTTCACCTTTGGCAAGGGGAACGAGAAATTTTTGTTTTTGTTCTTCGGTTCCATACTTAAGAATCGGGTCACAGCATAAAGATGTATGAGCCGAAACAATAACTCCATGGGTACCGCAGACTTTTGACAACTCTTCAACGCACATCGCATATGCTAAAGGGTCACAGCCTTGTCCGCCGTACTCTTTGGGAATGTAAATCCCCATAAAACCTGTTTTTGCCATTTTCGCCGTTGTTTCGCGGGGAAATTCTTCTGCTTCATCAATTTCCTGCGCAATCGGTTTGGCTTCTGCTTCTGCAAACTCGCGATACAAAGTCCGCAGCATTTCATGTTCCTTGCTTAACATAAAATTCATTATATCTTATCCTCCACTTATTTTTTATAATCAAAGAATCCTGCGCCTGTTTTCATTCCGAGAATGTTACCGCGTACCATCTTCTTAAGCAGTCCCGCAGGGCGATACTTAGGATCACCTGTTTCACTATAGATAACTTCCATAATCGCCAAAACGATATCAAGGCCGATATAATCGCCCAAAGCCAGCGGCCCCATCGGGTGGTTAGCGCCAAGTTTCATCGCGGCGTCAATATCATTGACCGTGGCGACACCTGATTCCAACACGCAAATCGCTTCATTAATCATCGGAATCAAAATACGGTTGACGACGAAGCCCGGAGCCTCATTAACCTGAACGGGGGTTTTGCCGATTTCTTCGGAAATGGCTTTGATTTTATCGACTATCTCTGCCGGGGTATTAAGCCCGGCGATGATTTCGACTAATTTCATAACGGGAGCGGGGTTAAAGAAATGCATTCCGATCATCGGACGGTCAAGTCCCGCACCGATTTCGGTTATCGACAACGAAGATGTATTGGTCGCGAAAATACAGTCCTTCGGACAAATATCCTGTAGTTCTTTGAAGGTCTGCTTTTTGATTTCCATGTTTTCCAAAGCCGCTTCGACGATTAGATCGGCGTCGGTACAAATCGTTTTGACCCCTGTCGTGATTTTGGCTAAAATCGCATCCGCTTTAGCTTGTTCCATTTTGCCGCCGGCAATACGTTTTTCGAAGCCTTTTTTAATTTTGGCTTTTCCATTTGCGGCAAATTCTTCATTAATATCACATAGATATACTTCATATCCTTCTGTCTGGGCAAATACCTGGGCGATTCCCGAACCCATTGCTCCTGCACCGATTACTCCAACTTTCATTAGTTTCCTCCTATTTATTTAAGAATGCTTCTACTTTTCTTTTTTCCATAAAGGCGGTCATGCCTTCGACTTGATCTGATGTTTCGAAGCAAGCGCCGAACATTTTTTCCTCAACGACTAATGCGGTATCCATATCGACATCAAGACCGTCGTTAATGGCTTTTTTGCAGTTACGGACGGCAATGGGGGCATTCTTCGCGATTCCTGCCGCCATCTTTTCCGCGGCTTCCATCAACTCAGCCGCAGGGTAAACGGCATTGACCAGACCAATGCGGAATGCTTCGTCAGCTTTAATATTGCGTCCTGTATAAATCAGTTGTTTCGCCATTCCTGCACCGACTAAACGAGCCAGACGCTGGGTTCCGCCGAAACCGGGGGTGATTCCCAGACCGACTTCAGGTTGACCGAAAAGGGCGTTTTCGGAGCAAAGACGGATATCGCAACTCATTGCGATTTCACAGCCGCCGCCTAAAGCAAAGCCATTCACTGCCGCGATAACGGGAAGCGGGAACGTTTCCAGACGCCTAAAAACGTCATTGCCTTTTTTGCCGAAAGCTTCTCCTTCGGCTTTCGTGAGCGAACTCATTTCGCCGATATCAGCGCCTGCGACGAAAGATTTTTCGCCTGCGCCCGTGAGGATGAGACATCTGATTTCATCTTGATTAACGGAATCCAAAACTTCGCTTAATTCGGAAAGAACCGCTGAGTTAAGTGCATTCAGCGCTTTTTCGCGGCTGATGGTAATGATTCCGACCGCGCCTTTTACTTCATATAAAATATAGTCCATTTATTCTCCTTAAAAACTAAATTAATCGCGTGAAACAATCGCGGCCACACCCATGCCGCCGCCGATACAAAGGGTCGCAAGACCTTTTTTCGCGTCTTTTGCTTCCATCTCATGAAGCAGGGTCACAAGTACGCGGCAGCCGCTGGCTCCGACGGGATGACCTAGGGCAATCGCGCCGCCATTCGGGTTAAGCTGCTTGTCTACATCGATACCGAGGTCACGCCCGACAGCGATTGACTGAGCGGCAAAAGCTTCATTTGCTTCAATAATATCAAAATCTTCGATTTTCATGCCTGTCTTAGCCATAACTTTTTGGGTTGCTTTAACAGGGCCGATACCCATAACGGACGGGTCGCATCCTGTTAAGGTTCCGGCCAGCCATGTCGCCATCGGTTTAACGCCGAGTTCTTTCGCTTTATCTTCGCTCATAACGACGACCGCGGCGGCGCCGTCATTGATACCTGATGCGTTTCCTGCGGTGACGAAACCATCTTTATTAATGGCGCGAAGCTTATTAAGTCCTTCGATTGTCGAACCGGCACGAGGCCCTTCATCTTTATCAAAGATAACGACATTTTTACGTTGCTTAACTTCGACGGGGACAATTTCTTTATCAAAAGCACCGCTTGCTTGGGCGGCTTCGGCTTTTAACTGGCTTTTAAGGGCAAATTCGTCCAGTTCTTCGCGGGTTAAGTTCCAACGTGAATCGGCGCAGATATTATCCGCCGTTTGAATCATATGATAATCATTGAAGGAATCCCATAATCCGTCGTTTACCATCGCGTCGACCAAAGTACCGTTATTCAGACGATAACCGTAGCGTGCTTGGTTAAGGATATAAGGCGCTAAAGACATATTTTCCGTTCCGCCCGCCACAACGATATCGGCTTCTCCC
>WQST01000219.1 GCA_009787745.1 Lachnospiraceae bacterium | reverse complement strand
TCAAACCCGTTAATTCATCGGTCGCATAAAGGACTTTTTCCATTATGTGCTTGGGTTCGGCTTCCGAACAAATTTTGTAGCCGTGAGAGCAAACAGAGTAGATAAATTCCTCGGAATACCCTGCTTCACGCAAAAGTTCAGGCGCCTTACGGCAATGTTCATCGGGATACATTTCGAAGTCGATATCATGTAATAACCCGACTATACCCCAGTAATCCGCTTCGTCGGCATAGCCATAATCATTCGCGAAGTAACGCATGACCCCTTCGACTGTTCGGGCATGAAGAAGATGAAAATCTTCTTTATTATATTTCATAAGTAAATCCATCGCATCATCACGATTTAAATTATCCATTCCGCCTCCTTGTAATAAACACTTATTGTTGTGAAAATGTGTACATTTTTGAACCTTATTGCGCATTTTATGATAAGCACTTTTCATTAGATTATACTATTATTATAATAATATTAAAAGCATAATTTATTGCTGTTTACGGCAAGCCGTAAGCAGTAAACATAATCTTTCCTTATTTCTTAAAGTAAGCGGTATAACAGTAACCAAAACAGATCTATGGGAGGTCTAAATATGTTTAAATTTCGAAAGATCAGCACTAAATTGATTGTATTTCTCTTGACGACATTTATAATCGTGCTTGGGTTATTCCTGATTCTGGTTATTGACCGTACAAAGACTTTAGCTGATAATTTGGCACGTGATTTAGTCGAAAATGCCGCCCAAAATCATTCCAACAGTATGGAAGTCGCTTTTAGCCAAGTCGATAGCTTACTCGTCGGCTTGAAAACAACTGCCGAGCAAACCACATTTATCAACGCGAGGAATCGCCGCGAATTTCTGGACATGCTTCTTGAAGGAGTTATTAAGGATGATACCATTGCTATCTTAGGGGTTTGGGCCTGTTTTGACCCAAGCTACCTGGATGGGCTGGATGTCTTATTATCGACCAGCAGTGATGCTGAGGATCGCCGGTATGCCACTTATTATTATCGTTCCGACGATAAATTTCACAAAACAATGCTTGTCGATTATGACGTACCGGGAATAGGCGACTACTATCTGATTCCATATGAAACAGGTTTACCGTTTACCACCGACCCCTATGATCTGAATCTCGACGGTGATACAGTCCGCGTTATTTCCATTGCATATCCCGTAAAAGACAGCATCGGAACGGTTAAAGGGGTTATCGGCGTTAATTATTCACTTGAAGGATTAAATGAAATAAACAATCAGGTCGAGCTATTTGAAACAGGTTACGGAAAATTAGTAACCGATAAAGCAGAATTGGTTGCTCATAAGAACAGCTCAAAGGTTGGTACTTTAGATGAAGATTTATCCGACCCGATTCTGGGGCCTTCCATTTTGGCCGCTCTTCAAAACAACGAGACTTTTACCGAACAATTATATTCATCGACGAATGAAGTAAAATCATACAAAGCATATACTCCTGTCAGTCTGGGAAATTCCGGGAAAAGCTGGGTTTACGCTGTTATTGTTTCCGTCGATGAAGTTATGGCGGATACGAACAAAATGATCAACCAAATCATTATAATCGGTATTGTCGGCTTATTGGCGGCAGTTTCGATTATCGTCTTATTGGCGCGGAGTATATCCGCACCGTTAAGGGTCATGTCCAAAATAGCGACACAAATCGCCGGCGGAAACCTCATCGAATCTGTTCCCGAAAAATATCAAAAGCAACAAGATGAAATCGGGGTTTTGGCACTTGATATCAACAAAATGCGGGACGAACTCTTCCACACCGTCACAGGAATTAATCATGCGATGGCTATTATGGAAACGCAAGTCGTCAGCATCAACGATGCCATTGAACACCTCAATCGAAATACTGCGGATACATCCGCATCGACCCAAGAACTTTCTGTCACCATGAAAGAAACAGGGGAATCAGCCGAAGAACTCAACCGAACGGCAATCGAAATTGAGGAAGAAGTAAAAAATGTCGCTTTAAAGGCAGAAGGCGGAGCCGCGACATCCAGGGAAATCCACTCCCGCGCTACCAATCTCAATACCAATATTAATCAGTCGATCGAAAAATCAAACCAAATTTTCCATCAAATTGAGGGACATGTCGAATCCGCCCTGCAAGAATCGAAAGCGGTTGAAGAAATTAACGCCCTTGCGACAGCTATTTTGAGTATCACCAGCCAAACCAACTTGCTTGCCTTAAACGCTTCAATCGAGGCCGCCCGCGCAGGGGAAGCAGGAAAGGGGTTTGCCGTGGTTGCTAATGAAATCAGCTCTCTGGCTGACAATTCCAAAAAAACTGTTACCCAAATCCAGGTAGTCACTAAGACGGTTATGAACGCCGTCGCTTCATTGTCCAATAGTGCCAACGAATTACTAGAGTTCGTCTCGGAAGATGTCCTCAAAAAATTCGAAGAAATGCTTGAAGCGGCTAATTTATATATGGGTGATGCGAATTATGTCAGTGATATGACCAATGACCTCAATAATAATGCTCACATCCTGCAAAAATCCATTCATACCATGCTGACGGAGATTACCGAAGTTTCAACTACCGCTCAACATGGTGCGAGAGCTACTGCGACGATTGCCGGAGAAACCACCGAAATCGCCGAAAATATCAAAATCGTTGCCGACAACATCGGCAAAACCGGCGATTCCTTTAAAGAATTAACGGATATGGTCAGCATGTTCAGGCTTAAGTAATTTGATACCTTGACATTATAACTTAATTAAATTAGGATATAAGTATGACTAACAAAGAAATTATAACAAATTTAAAAGACAGCTTAATTGTATCTTGCCAAGCATATCCTGACGAACCGCTTAATTCTTCGTTTATCATGGCGCGGATGGCATATGCCGCTATGCTCGGCGGAGCGAAAGGAATTCGTGCCAATACCTCTCAGGATATCGAAGAAATCAAGAAACTCGTCGCACTTCCGATTATCGGAAGCGTTAAACATGAGTACGAAGGTTGCTTAGTCTCCATCACCCCGACCTTGGACGAAGTCGATGAACTTGTTGACAGCGGGACGGAAATCATCGCGGCCGATGCTACCGAAAGATTGCGCCCGAATGGTGAAACATTAGAGACTTTTTATCGAAAAATTCGGGAAAAGTATCCTAATCTCCTCCTGATGGCGGATTGCGCTACTTACAGCGAAGGAATGAAAGCCGCTTCACTCGGTTTTGACTTAGTCAGCACAGCTCTATGCGGCTATACCGAAGAAAGCAAAGATTCACTCCGCCCTGACTACCATTTCATCAAAGAACTGGCGGATAACTGCGGTAAACCGGTTATTGCCGAAGGCGGCATCTGGTCACGGGATGAGTTACTCTTGGCGAAGAAATGCGGTATCCACGCCGCCGTCGTCGGTTCTGCGATTACCCGTCCGATGTTGGTAACTCAGCGTTTTGCGGCGATTATGCCCGGGCTGTGATTATTTTTCCCTGCGGCAGTAATACCCTGCTCCCATTTGCAAGGCAATACCTTTTAAACAAAACGTTATTAAAATTTTTAACAAACTTTCAAAAGTAACTTGCGGACAAATTGCGCTGATTTGCTCAATTGAGCGGGGGATATAATCAAGCGCCGCGTATACCGGTTGTTCTTCTTTTGTCAATGACACCGTTTGCTTTAATGGAGACGGTGTTTTTTTATTATGCCCCTCTTTTTTCAAGTCATTGACTTCATCGGTCAATTTCCGTTTTGATTCCTTCAAAATATCATCAATAAACTCGTCAATAGAGATAATCAACCCTGCACCTTGCTTAATCAAACGATTACAGCCGCAACTCAAGCCGTCGATTACGCGCCCGGGGATGGCATAGACTTCCCTTCCCTGCTCCAGAGCCATATCAACCGTAATCATTGTCCCGCTTTTTTCTTTCGCTTCCACGACAATGACGGTATCTGATAAACCGCTGATGATGCGGTTGCGCGGCGGAAATAATGAAGCGCGCGGTTCCGTCCCCGGGATATATTCGCTGATTATGCCGCCTTTTAATATAAGTTTTTCATAGAGCCGCCCGTTTTCCTGCGGATAAACAATATCAACCCCGCATCCG
>WQST01000218.1 GCA_009787745.1 Lachnospiraceae bacterium | reverse complement strand
GATTCGTCGGAAATGGCATTTAAGATGGCGGCAATCTTGGCGTTTAAAAAAGGCTTCATGGATGCAGGCCCTGTTTTGCTTGAGCCGATCGTTTCGATAAAAGTAACCATTCCTGATGCATATGCAGGTGATGTTATGGGCGATCTTAATAAACGGCGCGGACGCGTTCTGGGAATGCACCACATGAGCGGGGGCAAACAAGTAATTGAAGCCGACCTGCCGATGACGGGGGTACAGGGTTATTGTACCGACCTTCGCTCAATGACGGGCGGACGCGGTGACTTCACATATGAATTTTCCCGTTATGAACAAGCACCCGGTGAAATTCAAGAAAAAGAGGTGGCATCAAGAGCGGCATTCCTTGCTGATGGTGAAGAGGATTAAATGATATAAATCTAATTTTAGATGTAATGCGGAAAGTACCATAGTGTCAGGGGATGCGATGGTACTTTTACATACAATGTTTATTTGCGATAGGACACATAAAAGGGGCTGTTTAGAGGAATTACAAATGATTAATATCGGGATATGTGACGATGAGATTGTTTGGGTCGAAGAAATGAAGAAGATTCTTTTTCGATATGGGGAAGAAAATCATCGTGAAATTTTAGTCGAGGTCTATAATTCAGCGGAAGATTTTGTTGATTCCGATTTGAGTCCGGACATTTTGTTACTGGATATTGAGATGCCGGGTGCATCGGGAATAGAGTTAAAAGAATTTATTGCAATGACAAGAAAAGAGATTGCGATTATTTTTATTAGTTCGCATATTGACTTTATGGCGGAAGCTTACGGTCCCAATGTTTATGGATTCATTGCCAAACCGATTAATGCTTCAATCCTTAATTCGAAATTGAGTAAAATTATATCTGTTAGGGATAAAGCTTTAATGTTTGAAATTGACGATAAGGTAAGCGTAATGGTGAATGATATTTTGTATATTATATCTAATGATAAATATGTAGATGTTATTACCTTGAAAACGGTTCATTCGTGTTATCTTAGTTTGAAAGAATGTCAGAAAAACTTAACACCTAATTTTTATCGGGTTAATAAATCGCATCTGATTAATTTCGAACACGTAAAGCATATGAGAGAAACCATAGAAATGATAGACGGTTATATAATAAATACAAGCCGCGGGAAGACAATGACAATAAAAAATAAGTATCGCGAGGCACTAAGAAATAAACTTAAAAACGGCAATAATTAATATTCGGAGATAAAATGATTTGGGAAGTACTTAGAACATATGCGTTATTGGGAACATACTTTTGTTTTGCTTATGCATTTTTTAAGGCTAAATTCAAAGTAAACAATAAAAACCGCGTTATATTTTTTCTGATCCTGACCGTAATAATATTAATTCGAATATGGACGGGAAATTATCTTGTAAAAGCGATAATGCTGGAGGTATTGGAATTTCTGGCATTTTTTATAATTATTGATTTTTCGGTCAGAAAAAGAATTACAATCTTTATTTTTATATACGTAGCCAGCGGAATTATAGAGTTTTTATTGAATCAACTGATTAATTGGTATAAGGTTGGTTATAGCTATTATTGGGAAGACGGTTATTGGATTTGTTTGCGTATAGCATTATGTCTGGTATATATTCTAATCGGCAAATTCAGAACAAGAAAACGGACATTTTTCTTTATCTCTCACAAGAGTTATTGGTATATGTCATTTGTTGTTTATATTATCACAATAGGATTATTTGCAATTGCCTTTCCGCAAGTAAGAATAATCGCGTTTGATAATTTTTATATAGTAGCAATGGTACTTTTATTGTTATGTATTCTTGTGATTATCAATTCTATAGGGTTAGTTTTGCTAGCAGAAAAAAGAAAAAATGATCAAAACAAACTAAAGCAGAAAGATAAATTACTAAATATTCATAATAAATATATTGCTGAACTTAGTCAAAAGCAAACGACTATCCGAGCGATTAAACATAATATGAATTCGCAGTTAGTAACGATTAACCACTTAAATCAAATGGGCGACCGTCAGAAATTACAGGATTATTTGGATGAACGAATATCAATTTCCGCAAAGATCTCATCATATTTTGATACAGGAAATAAAGCGGCATCAATATTAGTAAACTATTATGCTGATTTAGCAAAAGAAGAAAATATATCTTTTTCATATATCGGTGAAAAAATTTACAAGAATAAAATGCCTGATGATGATATGACTTCGCTTTTCTATAATTTACTGAGCAATTCATACGAAGAATGTCTCCGTCTCTCAAAGGAAGATGAACGGTATATCAATATTATGCAAAGAAGTCATCACAGTGCTTTGATTTTAGTGATTGAAAACTCTTGCAGACAAGAATTATGCGGAAAAAATCTTTCTGAATTTACGACATCAAAAGAAGATAACGACGAACATGGTTACGGCATGTTAATTATTAAAGAGGTCATTAAGAGATACGACGGCGAAATAAAAATAGACTGCCAGTCGGGGAAATTCGCCGCAGAAATTTTGCTTTTGGACTTCAATGTGTAGTCTGTGTTCAATTTTTAGCACAAAAACCGCAGGTGGCGAAAAAAAACCGCACTTGGCGAATTTGTACTTGTATTTATTTGTAAAATTCTGCTATATTTAAAGAAAATAAATAATACATGAAGAAAGGAGATTACAAAAATGCAAGCATTTGGTTTTATTGATTTTTGGGGCTTTATATTTGGATATTTAAAATAACCAGTTCAGTGTAATTTTGAGGGGATAAAAAGTAGTTTTATTGAGGTTCCGAAATGTTCATCTTGCTTATGCAAGTTGTTCATATTTGGAATAGTGCCTAAATTGTGAGAGAGGTGATCATGGTCGAAATCTACGGTGGAGATATCCACGCAATAAGAACATTAGATGTTAAATTGGTTAAAACCAAAAGATCAACAGAACACCTAATGTATCTCGCAGAAGCTGCTAAAAATGGTAAATGTATAGACATCGAAGACATTTACCACTTGTCAGTGGTAAAATGCGAACCTGATTAATATCGGTTTCACGGCACTTGGTGAAAATAGTGAGAATCCTTGAAATATCGGATTTTCACTATTTTTGTTTGGTTAAATGCGGCTCCCTGACGCCCCTTTTTTATTTTACGCAAAAATGGACTTAAAAAGTCAAATCTTTAGATTGTTTTTGCTTAGATAATGCGGTAAGATAGTACTAGTATTCCGGATAAGGCGAAAGGAGCGAAATATGGGCAGTATTTTAGGAACCACTAAGCTTACACAGGTAGCGCTAATCGTCAAAGATATCGAAAAAACCAAAAAAAGACTGGCGGATTTTTTCGGTGTACCCGTTCCGCCCACTATTTCAGGTGGTGATTATGAAATCACCCAAACCAATTATATGGGTAAACCTGCACCTGATGCGGATTGTTTGCTGGCATTCTTTGATATGAGCGATGGCGTCGGGCTTGAATTGATTCAGCCAAACGGAGCGAAAAGTATTTGGCAGGATTTTTTGGAGCAAAAAGGTGAAGGGCTTCATCATATCGCTTTCAATATCAAGGGCATGGAACAAATAATTATTTCGTGTGAAGAGTTCGGCATGAATTTCGTCCAAAAGGGCAACTATGGTGATGGAAGCGGTTGTTATTCATATTTGGAAGGCGGGCAGGATTTACCGTTCGTTATCGAATTATTAGAAAGCAATATCTGAATTACAGGCAAGCATTGGAGGTTAGCATGTCGAATCAAATCACAAGTCTTCTGGCGGAAATAGAACGGATTTATGAATCCCGAGAATCGATATTTTCTATTAATGCTGATAAGCTTTCACAAGATGAACAAAAAATTACGCAACTTCTTCAAAACATGATGAATGATTATCAAGCATCTTTAGAATACGACTATCTTAAATATAAGCTTGCCGCGGAAGGGCTCGGAATCGGCATATGGTTCATGGATATCCAAAACGGAGAGTTTTCTAATCCGAATAATATTTTCACGATTATGGACGAATGCCGCACGATACTTGGTTTTACTGATAAAAGTGAATTGCCTGATGATATCGAAACATTCAGTAACAGGCTTCACCCTGACGAGAAAGGTTGGATATTAGCGGCTTGCGAAGCACATGTAAATGATCACACGGGGAA
>WQST01000217.1 GCA_009787745.1 Lachnospiraceae bacterium | reverse complement strand
ATGTGATTGGCTATGAACAAGGGGTGAACCGCCTGCGCCTTTTCGATATCGAAAGTATTGATGAGGCATTGGTAAAGAAAGGCATTGATTTCAATAAAAAGAGTATTGCCAAGAATTTAACCCTTTTCCTTTATCCGGATGATTCGGATGAAGCAGGAAACCTTCTTCGCATTTATCAGGAATATTTCCTTTGTGCGAATGCCGTACAGTTAATTATTCATGAAATGAAAGCGAAGAAATATGATTTGCGCCATTTATATGACCGTGTCGTCGTCCAGATTAATGATACTCATCCGACGTTGGTTATTCCTGAACTTATTCGCGTTTTGGTTGAAGAAAAGGCATTTACGATTGATGAAGCAATTGAAGTGGTGAAAAAGACCTGCGCATATACGAACCACACTATTTTAGCCGAAGCCTTAGAAAAATGGCCGCTGAAATACATTAATAAGGTCGTCCCGCAGCTTGTTCCTTACATAAAGGAACTTAGCAAGCGCGTAAAAGCTAAATACAAAGATCCGCAAGTACAAATTATCGATAAAAATAGGGTCGTACATATGGCTCATATTGATATTCATTACGGCTTTTCTATTAATGGTGTCGCCGCTTTGCATACCGATATTCTAAAAGAGACGGAACTCAATCATTTCTATGCGATTTATCCCGATAAATTCAACAATAAAACAAATGGGATTACCTTCCGTCGCTGGCTTATGTCATGTAATCCTGAATTAGCCGAATATCTTACCGATTTGATCGGTCACAGTTACAAAAAAGACGCTGCCAAACTCGAACGTTTAACGGAGCATCGGGATAAAGAAGATGTTCTTAATAAGATATATGAAATTAAGCAAAATAAAAAGCGTGAGTTGTCTGCTTATATTAAGGAAAAAGAAGGCATTATTTTGAACGAAAATTCTATTTTCGATATCCAAGTCAAACGGCTTCATGAGTATAAACGGCAGCAGATGAATGCGCTTTATATTATTCATAAATATCTGGAAATAAAAGCGGGGAATATACCAACGACCCCTTTGACGTTTATCTTTGGTGCGAAAGCGGCTCCCGCTTATACTATTGCTCAGGATATTATCCATTTGCTTTTGGTTTTGCAAAAGATTGTCAAAAGTGACAAGAGTGTCAGTCCGCATATGACGGTACTGATGGTTGAAAATTATAATGTCAGCTATGCTGAAAAGTTGATTCCTGCTTGTGATGTTTCGGAACAGATATCGTTAGCATCCAAAGAAGCTTCAGGGACGGGTAATATGAAATTCATGCTAAACGGCGCGGTGACTATCGGTACATTGGATGGGGCGAATGTTGAAATCAATGATTTAGTCGGCGCAGAAAATATTTATACTTTTGGTAAAGATAAGGATAGCGTAATTGAACTTTACCGTAAAATCATGGCGAATGAAAAAGGAAAATATATCTCCAAAGAGTACTATAAGAAGTCGAAGACGATTAAAAAAGCCGTAGATTTCATCGTCAGTAAAAAAGCCTTGAAGGCCGGCAATGAAGAAAACCTGAAACGGCTTTACAATGAGCTTCTTAATAAAGACTGGTTTATGACACTGCTGGATTTGGAAGAATATATTGCCGTCAAGGATAAAATGTTCGCCGATTATGAAGATAAGGATAAGTGGAAGAAAATGATGCTAACTAATATTGCAAAAGCGGGCTTCTTCTCATCCGACCGAACAATTATGGAATACAATCGTGATATTTGGAAGCTGTAACATAACGGAGACGAGAAATTAATTAAATAAAAAGTGCCGCTTTTAATAATAAGAGCGGCACTTTTTATAACAATCGATGTGTTAAAGTCTTACACAGTGAATTTCGCCATCAAATCCTTCAACTCCTGAATACTGTCACGGCAATCGGTTAACTGAGCATAACCTTGCTTGGTCTTATCCAGAGCATTTCTGGTTTTGTCAGCTATTATCGACGCACCATCAGCAGATTGCTCGACCGTAATATTCATTTGTGAGATAGCCTCCGAAATACCTTCAATACTACCAGTTAAAGTAGCCAGAGAATGATTGATATTCCCCATTATACTAACGAATCCTGAAGCGTCATGATGATATTCTTGACTGATTTCCCTGTAGTTGTGGTAATCGGTAATAACCGTTTCTTTCAGGAAGCCCATCATCGTTTCAATGCAATTGGTCATATTGCTGACAGCTTCGGTAACACTGCCAACGATTTCATTGATATTGCCGACCACTTCAAATGTCTGTGTTGCTAAAGCGCCAATCTCAGTTGCAACCACGGAAAAACCTCGTCCGGCTTCGCCTGCTCTGGCGGCTTCGATATTTGCGTTAAGTGCTAAAAGATTCGTTTGGGTGGAAATCTTCTGGATTTCGCCTGTCATTTCGCTGATTCTTTGTGCCGCTTTGGACTGTTCGATAGCAACATCCGATTTTTCTTTCATATTCTTATAAACATCCATTAATTTCGTATAGGAACTTTCGGTCGTAATTTTTAGTTCGGATGCTTTATTAACCAACTCGTTAGCATTGCTTTCACCGTTTGCGGTTTGGCTCTTGATATCTTCGGAACTTTCATCTACACCGGTAATTTTTTGGACGATGATATTGCAGTTGGCGGAATTTTCTTGCATACCTGCGGCAATTTCTTCTGTCGTAGATGAATTGTGTTCGGAAATTTCATTACTTTCCGCCATAACCGCTTCGAGACTGGTTAAATTAGCATTAATCGAATCGCGGATGCTTGACAGACTAAGGATTACGCCGCGCAACTTATTGCCCATGTCATAAACGGCGCCTGCCATAATACCGATTTCGTCTTTTTGTTTTAACAACTTGCTGATATTGGTATTTTCACGGAAATTTAAGTTCGCAATACCTTTTACTTCATGCGTTAATCTCTTAAGCGGCGCCGTAATGCCTGAACTGACGACGATGCCGATAATTCCCGCAATTATAATTGCCACCAGAATAAACATCAGAATGAGGTTGGTAAGACGGTTCGTAGCCGCCAGAATCTCACTGACAGGCGCCGTAACAACAAGCCTCATGCCGTTCTTTAATGAACTGTAGGTTAAGTAATTATTAACACCGTTCAAATCATACTCGACAACGGAACCTTCTCTGCTTGGGTCGGATACCAGCGTTGCAACCGCTGAATATGCTCCGTTTTGGTAATTGGTCAGATCTGTATTGAAATCAATGTTTTTATGGTGCATTACAACGCCTTTTTCGTCGGTTAAGAAAGCGAAACCTGTTTGATAGATTAAGGTCGAATCGACGAAACCAGTGATTTCCCTGAAATCAATATCCATACCGACGATACCGACTGATACTCCGTCAATATAAATGGGGATAACATATGAAATCATATAAACATTGATGTTATCATTTAAGTAAGGCGACATCCATAGGGGCGCCCGGTTTGCGACGGGAAGGTAGTACCAACCAACATGCTCCATATCATTTTTATCGTAAATACTAAAGTCTGTCGGCGTAAAACTTGTAAAATTCTCATTAATCGATGAGCGCGTCAGAAAGATTCCTGAAGTCGGCTCGGTATAGTCGGGATTATATCTTATGTAAACGCAAATAGCCCCTTCGGTATTGAGGCCGAAGCTGTTTACATTATTAAAGATCGCATTGGTGAAATTCTCAATATAAGCGTTATCTTTCGCTAAGAAGCGATCAAATTCGAGCGTTTCAGTGACGATGCTCGTGAGAGTATTGACCGATTGCTCAATATTAGAAATAATAATATCAATACCGGAGCCTTTGTTTTTACCGGTCAGATCCATAATATGCCATGCATCTGATCTAGTGATGCTATTAGAATTGGTAATACTTAACAAACCGATTATCGCGGCAGTTACAATGGAACATAAAACCATTCCAAAGATAATTTTAATTTTTAGTGACATCCTGAATTCCCTTTCTTTTATCAGTATTTCGATAGACACAATGTATAATAAATAAAGTAAAAATATTATAGCATGATAATGCTAAACAATCAATTAGTTTCTGCCGATATAATTTACAGTAAATTCCCAAAGTAAGTGCAACAGTGGCGTGAGATGTTGCATTTAGTCTGAAAAACAAAATATGGTAGCATTTAGTCTGGGAAATTTCC
>WQST01000216.1 GCA_009787745.1 Lachnospiraceae bacterium | reverse complement strand
GGTATGGAATCAATAATCGGCGGTGAAATGACCCCCGCACAATTCCAGGAATCCTTTAAGAACCCGATGCAAGATGCTTTGAACGCACTTTTTAACTAATAATAAGTTGTATGCTGTCTGCGCGGTATTGTTTATTAATACCGCGCAGATTGCAACTACGTATATGAAAATTGAATTGACAATTTAATAGTAAGCGGTTATAATGAAAAAAAGGGCGCGTTACCGGTAAACGGTCAGCCCAATGATTGGTTTATATAAATAACCGCACACTTTGGTAGAGGGCGGTTATTTCTTTTTATTGTATACCTGTACTATCAGGGCAATAATTCCAATGATAACTAGACAGAATGTGAATAATTCCATATATGTAACCATAGACACCCCCTTCCCGGGAGTAAAGAGCACCCCCATAAATGAGGGCTAACCGCCTACCTTTTACGGTAACGCGTAACATTAGTATAAAATATCGTAAATGGATTGTCAACAAAAACATAAGACTTTGTACTGTGAACAGTAACTATTTTTTGAAAGGATTACATACTATGAGTATTAAAATGATTGCCCCCTCCGTACCAAACGTTCCGTGGCAGGACAAGCCCGCAGGCATTTTAGGCGCCCCGATCTGGCGCTATACCGATAATCCGATTATAGGGCGCAACCCGACCGAAAATGTCGCCCGTATTTTTAACAGTGCCGTTATGCCTTATGGCGACGGTTTTATCGGCGTTTTCCGTGGTGAACAAACGAATGGCGTCCCGTATATTTACTTAGGCCGCTCTAATGATGCGATTAAATGGGAATTTGATAAGGAAAAAATACCTTTTGTGGATGAGGACGGAAATTCGGCGATGCCGATTTATGCCTATGACCCTCGTTTAGTTAAAGTTGAAGATACATATTATATTATTTGGTGCCAAGATTTCTACGGCGCTTCAATCGGACTGGCGAAAACGACTGATTTCAAAACTTTTACGCGCTTAGAAAGCCCGTTTATCCCCTATAACCGTAATGCGGTGCTGTTTCCCCGCAAAGTCGGCGGTAACTTCCTGATGATGTCCCGTCCTTCGGACTCGGGACACACCCCCTTCGGCGATATTTTTATCAGTGAAAGCCCTGATATGGTTTATTGGGGCAAACACCGCCATGTCATGGGACGCGGACAGGCGTGGTGGGAATCGGTAAAAATTGGCGGCGGCGCGGCTCCGATTGAAACAAGTGAAGGTTGGCTCTTATTTTATCATGGCGTCAGCGGGACATGTAATGGTTTCGTTTATTCGATCGGCGGAGCGATTTTAGACCTTGAAAATCCGTCAAAGGTGCTTTATCGCTGTGAGAATTTCATCCTGACACCCGAAGAATGGTATGAAGAACGCGGTTTCGTACCGAATGTAATCTTCCCCTGCGCGACTATCCACGACCCTGACAGCGGGAAAATTGCCGTTTATTACGGCGCCGCCGACAGCTATGTCGGGCTGGCGTTCTGCTATTTCGATGAAATCGTCGATTATATTAAAAAACACAGCAAAGTATGTGATATGGATTCGGAAATAGGGAAAAGATAAATTAAAGGTAAAATATGTCAATAGCATACTTTCAAGAAGAGCGTATTTTTAAGCTTAATACAAAAGCAACAAGCTACATAATCGGCGTCATTGATGAAGATAATTTCCTCGGGCATCTCTATTATGGTAAGAAACTTAGAAGCCACCAAGTTTCATACCTTGGGCGCATCAATGAACACCCCTTTATCCCATCAAAGAACAACCGTGACAGGGTCTCTTTCATGGATGCCTTTCCGACTGAATTTTCCTCACACGGCTTAGGTGATTTCCGCGAAAGCTGTATCAGCATCCGCACCGAGAAAGGTTGTTCGGCGATCGGTTTTTCTTACCGTTCCCACGAAATCATTAACGGAAAGCCTGAACTTGCCGGACTGCCTTCCGCCCGCGGTACGAAAGAATCCTGTGATACCCTGATAATAACCGGAATCGATGAACCGACAGGCATCGAAATGAAGCTTATCTATTCGGTTTATAAAGAACTCGATGTTATCACCCGCAGTGTAAAAGTGATTAACAACAGCCCTTCCGTCTGCTATCTGACGAAGATTTTTTCCGCTTGCCTCGATATGGACAATCAGGACTTCGAAGCCGTGACCCTTCATGGCTCATGGGCGAGAGAGCGGCACATTGAAGTAGCGAAACTGGCGCATCCGAAATTAAGTGTCGAATCAGTTCGCGGTGAAAGTTCTCACCACGACCACCCCTTTATGGCACTAAAGACCCGCGACGCTAATTATGACAGCGGTGAAATCTACGCCATGCACTTCGTCTATTCAGGCAATTTCAAAATCCAAGCGTCTTTGGATCAGTTTGGTATGGTCAGAATGGTTTGCGGTATCCATCCGCAGGATTTTTGTTACAGGCTCGAAAAAGGCGAAAGTTTTCAGGCTCCCGAAGTCGTTTTAACATATACCGACCAAGGGTTTAACGGAATGTCACAGACCCTCCATGACCTTTACCGCGACCATCTAATCAACGGAATTTACAAAGACAAAAAACGCCCGATTCTGATTAATAATTGGGAAGCAACTTATTTTGATTTTGATACGGAAAAATTGCTGGCGATTGCGAAGGATGCGGCTTTATTAGGAATCGAAATGCTGGTCATGGATGATGGCTGGTTTGGCAAAAGAGGCAGTGATAATTGTGCGCTGGGTGATTGGACGGTAAATGAAGAAAAACTGCCGGGCGGGTTGACTTATCTGGTCAATGAAGTGAACAAATTAGGTCTGAAATTCGGCATTTGGTTCGAACCTGAGATGATATCCCCTGATTCAGATCTTTACAGAGCGCATCCTGATTGGGCTATCGCGATTCAAGGAAGGACGGCGGCGCTATGCCGGGAACAATATGTCCTTGATTTATCAAGACCTGATGTTATTGATTATATTTATGAAAGCATCGCGAAGATTCTGCGCAGTGCCAATATCGAGTACGTCAAATGGGATATGAACCGCCCGCTCGCCGATTTGGGTTCGGCATATCTTAAGCCTGAATGTATGGGTGAGTTATCACACCGCTTTGTTTTGGGCATGTATGAATTACAAGAGCGGATGATGAAGGAATTTCCCCATATTTTGTTAGAGAACTGTTCCGGCGGCGGCGGGCGTTTTGATCCGGGAATGCTTTATTATAGCCCGCAAATTTGGTGTTCTGATGATACGGATGCGATTGAGCGTTTGCTTATTCAGGAAGGTACGGCTTTAATTTATCCGCTGTCATGTATCGGCGCGCATGTATCAACCTGCCCGAATCACACCGTCGGCAGGACGACTCCGTTTGCGACCCGTGGATTAGTGGCTTTATTTGGAACTTTTGGTTATGAACTTGACATAACACAGATTCCTGACGAAGAACGGATGATGATACCTGAGCAGACTGCCATGTACCATAAGTATAATGATTTGATTAGAACAGGTGATTATTATCGGATTGCTTCTTATCGTGAGAATCGTTTTTATGATTTGGCGGGGGTGGTCAGTAAAGATAAAAGTGAAGCTTTGTATATCTTTATCCAAGTAATGGGGCGCCCGAATCATCGCAGCCGTATTATTAAATTAAAAGGGCTTAATCCGTTATTTGATTACCGGATAGAAGAAAGCGGTGAGATTATCGCCGGCGATTCACTGCTTAACGGCGGGTTCGTAATTCCGCAGTTAAATGGCGATTTCCAAGGGAAGTTGATTTATTTGCAGAAAATATAAAGGTGTGGTATGCGGAGGGAAAAATTGTGATCAAAAATGAAATGAAAGCGCATTTGGAAGAAGTGATAATCCCTTTTTGGAAGAGGTTAAGGGATCATGATTACGGCGGTTATTTCGGAGAAGTCGATAGTGACCTTAAAATTAAGGAAAAGGCGGATAAGGGCTGTATATTAAACAGCCGGATTCTATGGTTTTTCGCCAATGCGTATACATTGTTAAAAGATGAAAGCCTTTTGGACTATGCGAAACACGCCTATCTTTTCCTGAAAGAAAATTGCCTTGATACTGTCAACGGCGGTATCTTCTGGTCTATAAACTATAATGGCGTCCCTGCTGATACGAGTAAGTATACTTATAATCAAGCTTTCGCAATTTATGCCTTAAGTTCTTACTATGAAGCGTCAGGCGATGAAGAGGCGATAAAGCTGGCGCGTGATTTATATCGGCTGATTGAAGATAAATGTACCGATAAGATTGGCTATTTAG
>WQST01000215.1 GCA_009787745.1 Lachnospiraceae bacterium | reverse complement strand
GGGTTTTCGACATTTATCTATGCAAGCAAAAATCTTCGGCAATGACGAAAAACGGCAAGCCATATGATAATATTACCTTACAGGATAAAACAGGAACGGTTGACGCCAAAATTTGGGAGCCCAACAGTGCGGGGATTTCCGATTTTGATGTTTTTGATTACATTGAGGTTTATGGTGATATCACCAGTTTTCAAGGTGCATTGCAGGTCAATATTAAAAGAATCCGCAAGTGTCAGGAAGATGAATATCAAGCCGCGGATTACCTACCTGTCAGCCGCTACAATATCGAGGATATGTATCAGGAACTGCTGGGCTTCGTTAATGGGCTTAATAATAAATATTTAAAGGCGTTGATGACAGAAATTTTTATTAATGATGTTCCTTTGGTTAAGACCTTTAAAGAATCCAGTGCCGCCAAGACCATTCATCACGGTTTTATCGGAGGGCTTTTGGAACATACGCTAAGTGTGGTGAAATTATGTAATTTTTATGTGACAATGTTTCCGCTTATCAATAAAGATTTACTGATTAGTGCCGCCCTTTGTCATGATATCGGAAAAGTCCGCGAATTAAGCCCTTTTCCGCAAAATGATTATACCGATGACGGGCAGTTCCTGGGACATATCGTTATCGGAAGTGAGATAATCGGGGAAAAAATAAGGAAAATTCCCGATTTCCCCAATGTTTTGGCGGCTGAGTTAAAGCATTGTATTTTATCCCACCATGGTGAGTTCGAATACGGTTCGCCCAAGAAACCCGCGATGATTGAAGCGGTAGCGCTTAATTTTGCCGATAATACCGATGCTAAGTTACAATCATTCACGGAATTATTAGAAAATACCAAAACAATCGGATGGCATGGGTATAATCGATTATTTGAATCGAACATTATCGCTACACGAATACCGGCGGATTAGTAAATATGAATAAAAATGACCTCGTAACTGTCGAAATCGAAGATTTCAGTCATGACGGAGCAGGTATCGGTAAAGTTAACGGTTATGCCCTTTTTATCAAAGATGCCGTAATCGGTGATACCGTTTCTGCTCGGATTATGAAAATAAAATCAAAGTATGCTTTTGCAAAATTAGAGAAGGTGATTACACCTTCTTCTTTTCGGGTTACGCCCGAATGTAAGTTTCACCGGCAATGCGGCGGCTGTCAGCTGCAAGCACTAAGTTATGAAAAGCAACTCGAATTTAAGCAAAATAAAGTTGTGAATAATTTAATCCGAATCGGCGGATTTTTATCCGAACACCTCGAAAATGTGATCGAACCCATCATTGGCATGGAGAATGCCTTCCGATACCGTAATAAGGGCATGTACCCTGTTGGATATGACAAAGCGGGAGCGTTGGTGACAGGATTTTATGCAGGGCGCACTCATGATATTATTGCCAATACGGATTGTTTATTGGGTGATGAGCGCAATAAAGAAATACTTGAAACTGTTTTACTTTATATGAAAAAGAATCATTTGAATGCGTATAATGAAAAGACGGGAGCCGGGTTGTTTAGGCATATTTTGATAAGGAACAGCTTTTATAACGCAGATGTTATGGTTTGTTTCGTGCTTAACGCCAAATTTTCCGAAGATTTTCCGAAGCAAATCGAAATATTACTGCCGCATAAGCAGGAACTATGTGACAGCCTTTCAAAAATTCATGGTGTTTCAAGCATAATCGTTAATTTTAACTCTGAGCAGACGAATGTTATTATGGGCAAAAAAGTATGCACGGTTTGGGGACAGGATAAAATTACGGATAAACTTTATATTCGTGATACCGGACGTTTTATTACCTTTAAAATCTCACCGCATTCTTTTTATCAGGTCAATCCCCGTCAGACCGAAAAGTTATATGCCCTCGCTTTGGAATATGCCGAACTTAGCGGCGATGAGACGGTTTGGGATTTGTATTGCGGAATCGGTACGATATCGCTGTTTATGGCTGTATATGCAAAGCAGGTTTATGGGGTTGAGATTATTCCCGAAGCGGTTCATGACGCCTGCCAAAATGCTAAGGAAAACGAAACAAAAAACATTGAATTTTTTATCGGAAAAGTTGAAGATGTTTTACCGCAAAAATTAAGTGACGAAAATATCCATGCTGACATTATTATTGTTGACCCGCCGCGAAAAGGCTGTGACAGCGAGTGTATTAATACCATGATTAAAATGAAGCCGAAGCGGATCATATATATTAGCTGTGACAGCGCTACTCTTGCAAGAGATCTAAGAATATTATGTGATAATAGTTATGAACTTAAGCGTTTCCGCGTTATTGACCAATTCGGTCAATCTGTTCATGTGGAAACGATTTGCTTACTAAAACTTTTGGAAGGATAAAGCATTGAAAACAGGTCAAAAATTTAAAGCTTTACGAAATCATCCTCTAATCGATGTCTTAAGGAGGAACAAAGGCAATCCCCGCAAGCTGATTCTGATGGAACCGCTCTGGGGCATCCCTGCCAACTTAATTTTTCCTTTTGCCACATTATATATGTATACGCAAGGAATTACCGACGTTCAAATCGGCTTGATCCTTTCACTGGGAATGGTCGCTCAGGTATTCTTTTCGTTTTTCGGCGGGATCATTACCGACAAGCTGGGGCGGAAATTTACGACTATGATGGGCGACTTTTTCGGCTGGTCTATCGCTTGCTTGATTTGGGCTATCTCTGATAATTTTTGGTTATTTTTAATTGCGGCATTAGTGAATTGTTTTGAATATATTAATCAAACGGCATGGTTTTGTTTGCTAATCGAAGACGCTGAACCGAAAGACTTAGTTAGTGTTTATACTTGGGCGCATATCGGCGGTTTAGTTGCTATCTTCTTCGCACCGATTTCGGGTTTGCTGATTAATAACTATAGCCTTGTCCCTGTTATCAGAGTTCTATATATTGTTTTCGCGGTAAATATGTTGATTAAGATAGTAATTACTTACCGATATTGCACCGAAACCAAGCAAGGTGCGATTCGTAAAGCGGAATCAAAAAATACCACCGTTTTTCAGATGATTAATGAATATAAAAAATTGATTCCGAAGGTACTTAGAAATAGAAACATTATGAAAGTTATTATCGTATCGGTAATTCTGCATGTAGCAAATCTGATAAGCCTCAGCTTTTTTGGTTTATATGTAACACAACGGTTAGGAATTGCGGAAAGTTATTTAGCCTTTTTCCCAATTCTAAATGCCGCGGTTATGCTGATTTTCATGGTCGGCGTTCAGCATCGCTTAGATTCGGTAAGTTTTCGGATTCCGATGTGGAGCGGATTTATATTATATGCATTATGTCTGACTCTGCTAATCCTGACGCCCATAGGAAATGTTTCCTTTGTTATCATATATGTGTTTTTCACGGCAGTCGCAACGGCGATGATTATGCCGCGAAAGGATGCATTGTTGCAACTAAATATCGATCCTGTCGAAAGAGCGCGGATAAATGCGTTAATACTCGCGTTTACCATTGCTTTCGCCTCACCGTTCGGCTACTTCGCGGGATGGCTGTCAAGCATCGACCGCCGGCTGCCGTTTGCCTTTATTTTTGTTATTTTTATTATCGCGATAATTATAGTCGGACGTATCCGTGACCCGAAGTTTGAAGAAAATGAGTAACGTATAGCCAGTAGCAATCATTAATATAGCTTTTATACACTTGATTTTCTTTGTTCATTCAAGGAATCAATAATACAAACATTCCGATTTTACATCAAAAACATAGGCATGAGATCTCACGCTATTACTTTCCATTCCAATGGCAACTAAAATCTACTCATTATCAATTTCTTCTTTTATGAATAGATGGTAAGCTTTATCAAGCCTTAAATCGTTTAGATAGTTCTACTATATAAGTTGATTTATCATCTTTTCCAATCCGCTAATATAATAATCAATCATTTTGCGCTTATAAACATAGATATAGGAGGGATGATGAACTGGGACAAAATACAGTTTATCATGTTTTTTATATGAATAATTGAAACCATTCCACTTTTCAAATTCAACTGAAAAATAACGGCTGACAGCATCAATTACTTTACCACCAAGCAAAAAAACGATTTGCGGTGCTAACTCCTCTAATTCGAATCCAAGATGAGGTAAGCAGGAATCTATTTCTTTTCGATTAGGGTAACGGAGTTTACCCGACTCGTTTAACGGTGCACATTTGACTAAATTTGTTCGATACATCGGAACGTCTGTGCATTTGCTTTCGACCTCACAAAGTAAGCTGCCTGAATTCGTTGAGGGTGATAACGG
>WQST01000214.1 GCA_009787745.1 Lachnospiraceae bacterium | reverse complement strand
CTTCTTCGCCGCCGCTTGCATTAAGTGGGGCAAAATCGACAGCGCCATATCCTTAAATGCGATCGTCGCGCCGTGGAAAAGTTCAAGATAATGAGCATCGCCGACTTTTTTAAGCGGGGCGATGGCACAATCATCGAATTTATCGTCATAAGCCTTAGAAATGCAGTCTTTTAATTCTGTTTCGCTAAAATCAGAAAGATAAGGTTTCATAACAGTGAAAGCCACTTGCTGATAAGTCATTTCCTTTAGTTCACTAAGAGGGGTTAAAAGAGGTGGTATCCGCTCCGGGACGAAAAGTCCCCCATCGTCAGATAAACCTTGTAAAATTGCTTGTGAAGCGGTAATACTTATTTGCTCACTTCTGGTACTTAAGTAATTGATATTCATCGAATAATGCCTTTCAGGTGTAGTAACTAACGATATTATATCATGATTTCCAAAGGAAATCATGCCCTCCGGGGGATGCGCACTAAAACCGCGCCGATATAATGTCTAGCGACATTATATCATGATTATTCCTAAGAATCAATTGCAAACTATGCTGAGACTTGGCATGGTAAATGAGCAAATAACTGAAATTCATTTTATCCGTTATTACTGTTGACGTGCTTACACTAAAAATGATATATTTAGTTAGTGAAATTTTACAGATCGGAGTCTACACGTATGCTTAACTATGAAGAATTGTTTGGTTCGATACCTGTTGCACCGCTTAAACTGGTGGTTATGGAATCAGCCAAGCAATTAGGAAATAAAGTTGACCATTATTTAGCCGGCTTCCGTAAAAGAAGTGAGCACCCTGCTAAATATGACCATGCTTTTAATGGTTATACCGAACCAACATATCTGCTTGAATCGTCTTGTTACCGCTTCGATAATGGGGAAGGCAAAGCCATTGTCACTGATTCTGTCCGCGGAAAAGACCTCTTTATTTTGGTCGATGTTTGCAACCACAGCATTACATATCAAATGAATGGCTACGAAAATTTCAAATCCCCTGACGACCATTATCAGGATTTAAAGCGGGTAATTGGCGCAGTCAATGGCAAAGCTCACCGTGTTAATGTAATTATGCCCTATCTTTATGAAGGGCGCCAGCATCGCAGAACGGGGCGCGAATCATTATTCTGCGCTTATATGATTCAGGAATTAAATGAAATGGGCGTGAAAAATTTTATCACCTTTGACGCTCATGACCCGCGGGTACAAAATTCGATTCCTATCTGCGGTTTTGACAGCTTCACCCCTCCGTACCAATTTATCAGCGCTTTAATTCGGACGGAGAATGATCTAATCGTCGATAAGGAACATTTATTAGTTATCAGCCCTGATGAAGGCGCCATGGATCGTGCCGTATATTTCGCCGATGTTCTTGATGTTAATGTCGGCATGTTTTATAAACGGCGTGATTATACTCAGATGGTTGGCGGAAAAAATCCAATCGTTGCGCATGAATTTTTGGGTGATAATGTTGACGGAAAAGATGTTATCATTATTGACGACATGATCTCATCAGGCGGCAGTATGATTGATACCGCCCGTATTTTAAAAAACAAAAATGCTAAACGCGTTTATCTTTGCTCGACATTCGGTCTTTTTACCGACGGGCTTGAACTATTCGATGAAGCATATGAAAAATGTTATTTTGACAAAATAATAACAACTAATCTGACTTATCAAAATCCTGGTCTTAAATCGCGGCCTTACTATGTCGAAGCCGATATGAGTAAATTTTTGGCATCAATTATTGACTTTATGAATCATGATTCGTCAATGAAAAACGTTCTGACCCCGACCGATAAGATTCATGCGATTTTGAGAAAATATAATGCGCGGGAAGATTTTTCGGTTGAACATGTTATTTAAAAAGGCTTATTGTTATCCTGACGGTAAGCGAAGAATATTATATTTATTATAGCTTCTTAGCCTGCGGCTCAGAATAACAGGGTTATTGCCTATAAACGTATTCTCATAATCATCTATAAATATGGTCAAATGCGTTTTGATACCATCTTATCTCGTTATCACAAATACCAACAACATCGTATCTTATAAAACTTGAGTCCGATATATGATTAGTTATACGATAATAATCAGCGACTTTACAGATATTCCTTTGCTTGTTTAGCGTTACTGCTTCCGCAGGATATCCTGCTTTCGTTGATTTCCGATATTTAACCTCGATAAAAAGCAAATATTTTTCATGACGAGCAATCAAGTCAATTTCTCCCATCCGACAGCGAAAATTCTTCGCAATAACCTTAACCCCCTGCTTCTCAAGCCACCTTAGCGCCTCATCCTCATGCAAAGCTCCGATTCTCCGATTATTCATTTACTATTTCCTTATTAAATTTTAATTTTGGGGTTAAATTTTCAATCGAAAATTGAATTGACATTTGCCGTAAGAAGTACACTAAGCCCTGGCATCAAACGAATAATTCGCCATAATCGGAACATTTTTATTTGCTTCCAATATCTCATCGAAAGGTTTTTTATCTTCCGCCCGAGTGATAAAATCACAGTTCAACTGATAACCGCGCGTTACTAAACGATCATTCAAAATATGAATATTTTTACTGACCAAATCAATCACATCATCATTCGATAGATAAAACTTCGTCGAAACATGATTATTCTGCATCGCGATATATATATCAAGCGGTCCCAAATTATCCATATCAAGATGAAGCAACGCGCTCACATTACCGTCTCTTTTGGCCAAATTCTTTTTATTCGTATAAACAAACAATTCACTATGTGTATTTTCACTGTTCATTTTTAGCGGTATTTGAATGTAAGTAAACATCTGATTGAGTTGATTGACGAAATTTATGTTGCTGCTTAAACTATTAGCCGCCAAAGCAACAGGAGTTTCCGCACGTCCCGCTTGGTTAAGCGTTTCAATTAATTTCGATGTCTGCTCAAGCACTTTGCTAAAATGCTCTTCGACTTGCTTTTCTTTAACCAATTCTTCGGGTTTAAGCAACCATTGATTGTTAATATCATTTTTAATGACTGCTTGAAACTCCTTATTGTTTAATAACTCAACCAACTTATCATTATTAATATGACCCTCACTAATTTCCTGATGAATCATCCCGAGCAATGTCGATTTGTTTAAATCACCTGTATTGACCGCATCAGTCAATGCGTTTGAAAAACCCGCTTCCCGTAAAAGATGCACAATTTGTTCGCGATGCTCAGATGTTAACTCTGCCAATGTCAAAAAAGCATTATCCGAAGCAGTTGCCAACGGTTGCGTACTCCCAACACTTGCAGTATCTACAGGTACCACCGCCGCATTCTGCCCGATAATAGGGTTAGCCGCCGTTAAAACATTAGCGGACTCCAGAACAGCCGCCGAAACCACCCGATTCTGTGCGAGGCCATCAGGATTTAATGCCGCATCCTGACCTAATGCCGCCGAACCCTGTGCCGTTATTTCTGTTTTCGCCTGTTCGCCGATTATCCTGACAATATCATCTCCTGTAATCATCGGAACATTTGCTGTCCCGGTTGTGCCTGCCGTGTTAGCGGCGCTAACCTGCCCGGGCATTTGCTGTACCCCTTCATTCCCTTTGGGAACCGCATCGGAAATCTGAGTATCAGACCCGAATATACTAAGCACCTGCTTAAACAAAAAGACCGCACCGTCCTTATCGCCGCCGCTCACCATTTGCCCGATATCTTTGATAAGCCCATCGGTAATATCCCTTACCGCCGAACTGATTTGATGTTCATAATTTTTATATGCTTCAAACTGACGGACATTTTCAGGCGATGTTAACAGTTCCAACCGATTCATTTGTGCCAAAGTCACAGGATTAGTTCCCGCATTCGCATTCATTTGGCGGCTAAAATCAATCAATGAACCCTTATCAACCGGCAAACCTTGCCGCATCAACAGCGAAACCATTTCCAAATTGCGCGCTGAGTTCGGCAATCCCGCGGCATTTAAAGCTTTTAGCACATTGGGGTCATGCCCCATATTTTCGAATAAGGGGCTTAAAGATAAACGGAAACCGTTATTAGATTTTACTTCAAAGGTCATCATCTGACCGACACTTATTTGAATATCTTTGGTCAAATTAGCTCTAATCTGACCGCCGTCTTCCAATTGCAAGATTACTTCATTATTTTTTAAGGCGACGACTTCACCCTGAATCGTCTGCCCCGCTTTAAAAGCAGTCATATCCGCCGGCGGGCCTGACGCTTGAAATGTATTATTTGCACCTGCCGAATTATTTCCTGCCGATGGTGTATTTAAGCCAAACAATAAATTTAAATTCATAAATTTACCCGCTGTTCCTAA
>WQST01000213.1 GCA_009787745.1 Lachnospiraceae bacterium | reverse complement strand
CCGTTACCGTCAAGAATAATCGCGACATGGCGCGGCATTTTTAATGATTCATCCATTTATATTCACAATTTCCTTAAAAAAAGTACCGCGCGACCGCGGCACTTTTCGTTTAAACTTTTAAGATATCCTGCGATTTCTCTTCGACCATTTTATCGACATCCTTGACGGATCTATCCGTCAATTTCTGGAGCTTATCTTCCAATTGCTTGATTTCATCCTCGGAGACGTCACTCTTAAGTAATTTTTTGAATGCATCATTGCCGTCACGGCGGATGTTACGAATCGCTACTTTGCACTCTTCACCTTTTTTCTTAACATCCTTGACTAAGTCACGGCGCCGCTCTTCGGTCAGTTCGGGGAATACCAATCTAATCGTAACGCCGTCGTTGGTCGGATTAATACCGATATCCGACGCCAGAATCGCTTTTTCAATATCCTTAATTAAGTTCTTTTCCCATGGGGCAATCTGAATTAAACGCGCTTCGGGTATCGTGATATTGCCAACTTGCTGAAGCGGGGTCGGGGTGCCGTAATAATCGACCTTGATTTTATCGAGGACGCGGGGGTTAGCCCGTCCCGCACGGATTCCCGCGTAGTCATTTTCTAAGTATTCTATTGCTTTGGTCATTTTGTCTTCGTAAACTTGAAGTCTTTCACTCATTTATTTATCCTCCAACTATATGAGTAATAACCGTGCCTTTAAACTTCCCGCTTGCGGCATTAATGATGCTGTTTTCTTCATTAAGCCCAAAGACACGCATCGGCATTTTGTTTTCTTTAACCATAATCGATGCCGTCATATCAACGACTTTCAGATTCTTCGCAATGACTTCGTCGATGGAAACGGTATCATATTTCGTTGCGTTAGGGTTTGAATGAGGATCGTCGTCATAAACGCCGTCGATTGATTTGGCAAGCAAAATCATGTCCGCATCAACCTCGACCGCACGTAAGACGACGCCTGTGTCAGTTGAAAAATACGGATGCCCTGTTCCTCCCGCGAAAAATACGACCATGCCTTTTTGGAAATATTTGTTCGCGCGGTCTTTTGAAAACAGCTTCGTAAATGTACTGCACTCAAAAGGGGTCAAAATCTGCGTCGTCATCCCGATACTGCGAAAAATCTCTGAAACATATATGCAATTCATCACTGTCGCTAACATGCCGATTTGGTCAGCTTTCGTGCGGTCGATATTTTCGCCGGTACGGCCGCGCCAAAAGTTTCCGCCGCCAATCACCACCCCAATTTCCGTACCGCATAAAATAAGCTCTTTTACCTGAACCGCAACATTTCTGACGGTATCTTCACAAAAACCCGTTTTTTTCTCACCTGCTAAAGCTTCGCCTGATAGCTTTAGTAATATTCTCATGCTTTATTTCTTACCTTTCTTTATTTCCTCAAAGAAAGAAGTCGGGTTAATCTCGGCATAGCATTGTGAACACATACCTTCGATAACGGCGCCGTTATTGATTTGAACGGATTTGGACTTAATGTTACCCATCACAATCGCTGATGTATCTAAGATAACAGGACCCATGACATCAATGTCGCCTTTGACAGCGCCTGCGATAACTGCGCTATTGGCAAAAATATTACCGATAATAACGGTACTCTGACCGATTTTGACACTGCCCATACTTCTGACTTCACCGTTAATCTTGGCATTATCGGCGAAAATCTCGGCGGCTTTCGAATCACCGTCAATATTTCCTGTAATGTTGAGTTTCCCTAAAATATCAATATTCCCCGTCACACTGCCTTCCAGTTCGAGTGAACCTTCGGAAGTAATATCACCGATCATTTTCATCTTGGCGGTGATAAGAGCGGTTTCGTCAGAGACGCTTTTGCCGATCATGTCATTCTTCATCATTTCCGCTTCTGCTGTTGCTACATAAATTGATTCATCGTTCATGCTTTCATTACCTTCTTTCATTGTATTCATTTCAACTTGGTCTAACATCGCATCTAAATCGGCAGAAAATGCATCAACAACTTCTTCCGGTTCGGCTTCTTCCGCTTCGGCTTCTGCTTCCGCCGCTTCTTCTTCCGCCGCTTCTGTCATTTCGATTTCAGGTAATGAAACTTCCGGTTCTTCTAAATCAACCGATTCTAAAAGTTCGCTTACATCGGGCAGTTCATCAGGTAATTCCGAATCATCATCCGCCGCTTCGGGCGCTTCCTCTTGTTGCAAAAGAGACTCGTCCGCTAATAAATCACCCAATAACTCATCGAGGTTTTCATCCTCTTCCGGCAGTACGTCTCCTACCGTTTGGGATATATCCTCTTTTAAATCTGTAAAAAATCCCATTTTCGTTCCTCCATTTGTTTATTTGTATTTACATTAATTAATTCGTGATATGACGAACCGATAATGTTTCATCATCAATCGGAAGGAAAACATAGTTTCCTTTTGCCATTATGCCGTCAATGATTTCCGGCAAGGCTAAAACGGTCGAGTATTTTTCGGCAGTATCGTGGAAAAGGATCATTCCTTCACTTTTTCCGCTTAATCCCGACATACAGTTATTTATGATCCGGCTTGCGCTACTTGGCTCGCTTGCCGCATCGCCCGAAGAAATATTCCAGTCAAAATATTTAATATCCTGTTCATTAAGATAACCGATTAATTCTTGCATATCGGTACGGCTAACGGTATTGGAACTTCCGCCCGGAAAGCGGTAATAGCGGCTCCATACGCCTGTTTCTAAATATAATAACTCCTGTAATTTATTCAAATCCTCGGTAAATGCGTCAAGTGAGCGGTATATCTCCTGATAGCGGTGGCTGTATGAATGCATTCCGAGGGTGTGCCCTTCATTGACGATACGGCGGTATGAGTTTAGCGATCTTTCGTCGGTTTTTCCGATTACGAAGAATGTTGCTTTGATTCCGTATTCGTCCAAAATGTCTAAAATTCGGTCAGTGTTGATGCTGGGACCGTCGTCGAAGGTGAGGTATATTTTTTTCTCATCGGTTTGTTCGTTTAGCTCATCGGTTTGGCTAATGCGCGCCCGTCCCGATTCTTCGAGTCTGGCGGTTTGGAATATGCTTGTTTCGATAACTTCGGTTGGGGGGGTGATGTCATCGTATATGGTGTCGAGGATCAGGGCATTTTTTTGGTTTAGTTGTTCTTCTAAGGTCGTTAACTCCTGTCGGGTTAGGGATAGTTTTCCCATGAGGATGAAGCAGAGAACCGACGGGATAGAAATAGCTATGATTACTACCACTGAGATAAAAATGGTTTTAAGTTTTTGTTCTCTTTTTCGTATTTCATCAGTCAGTTCGTATACTTCTGACATTTCTTCGGCTCCTTAGAATATTACGTAAAATCCCAATTACTATAATAACATATATGCGGGAAAGAAAAAAGGGGAAAAGTGAATTTTTTTATTAGGTGAACTTCGTAACTGCTCATGGCCATAGAAACCGTCATCACAAAATTCTGCGGTGGAACAGTAAGGGGATTTGTGGTATTATGATTGTATGGTAAAAAAGGAGGAAACGTATGGGATACGAGGTTAGTAAAGTTAAGTTGGTTTCGGCTAAGTGTGCTGTTGATTTGGGGGATGGGTCGGAACGAGGGGAGTATGTCAGTCAGGGGTATATTTTGAACGTTTTGGGGCGGCCGCATCGGGGGATTAATTTGATGTATTGTTATTATCCGCTGGATGAGGGGTGGCCGGGACGAGCTAGTGTTGTACATGCTCATGATAGTGTGGGCTTTGCCTGGGATTATCCTTATGATGATTATTTCCCCTATGAAGGAGGAATTAGCGGGCATATGGACGGGGAACCGTTTAAGTCGATGCGGGAGGTCAGGCGCTATGGCCAGGATGTTATTTTGACTTTGACGATTGATCCGCATGTCAGTGATGAGCATCTGATTAAGCTGGCGGATGAGTTATCGACTTTCGGGCGGATGATGCTTAGGATAAATCATGAAGCGACAGGGAATTGGTTTGCGTTTAATAAACGCTGTACATATAAAGAAGTGGCGGATTTCTTCGTGCGGTTCCATCATATTATAAAAAGGCGGGCGCCGCATATTAAAACGATTCTTTGTATTGACGGGCTTCACAGTCTTGATAAAACAGAGATTGATAAAGAAGAAGAATTTGCGGAAGCGGTTCGAGTTGCGGATATTTGGTCGGTTGATAAATATCCGGCGCTTCATTGGGGTTGGCCCTATGATGTGGCGGAAAGGGGCGGAAAATCGCATAAGCGTTATGATATCAATGATGTTTATGCGCTTACGAAAAAGAGTTTTGAGCGCTTTAAAGAAATTAACGGCGGGGTCGCAAAGCCGATGTTGATGAGCGAGCTTAATGC
>WQST01000212.1 GCA_009787745.1 Lachnospiraceae bacterium | reverse complement strand
CCGACATTGGCAATACTAAGCCGCCCTTCATCGATGGTGGCACAAACTACTGTCGTCCCCATTCCATAAAGTTCAGCATTTTCTTTGGCTTTTTGCCGTATTTTTATGTTGGCGGCTTGAACCGCTTTCTCTAAGATTTCTTTCGGGTCACTTTCGGTTAATTCGGCGATTTCTGAAAGCATAAATTCACATGTCCATTTGGATGCCAATTCACCGCCGTTATGTCCGCCCATGCCGTCGGTTACAATAAAAACATTCGGCAGATTTCCGATCTTCTCCCGAGTAGCATAAACATGGTCTTGATTCAATTTGCGTTTTTTACCGATATCAGTTATCGCAACTGATTCTAGCATCCGCAATCTCCTTTAATGTTTTGTGCATTTGGCAATTAATATTTGACCGTATGGTCAAATCTTAATTGCCCGCAGGCGGCGTCGATATCGCTGCCCATTTCCCTTCTTATGGTAACATTTATTTGATATTTTTCAAGTATATTTTTAAAATCATTCACTTTTTTTGCTATTGAAGGGCTATATTTACATTCTTCGACCCAATTTACGGGTATTAAATTTATGTGGCACGGCATTTTTATGGCGAACATCAGTTCTTTAAGCGCTATTGCATCAGCCACATCATCATTCATATCATTAATCAAACTATATTCAAAAGTTATCCGCCGTCCGCTTTTCATAAAATAATACCGGCAAGCATCAAGGATTTCATCAATTGAGTATACTTTCGCGATCGGCATTAACTTCACGCGTTTTTCATCATCGGCGGCATGAAGCGAGATTGCCAGATTTATTTTGAACATTTCATCGGCGAGACGATAAATCTTCGGAACCAGCCCGCAAGTCGAGACGGTAATATTTCGCTGACTTATATTTAAACCGCTTTCATCTGATAAAATCCGAATAAATGATAAAAGTTCATCATAATTATCCAAAGGCNCGCCCATTCCCATCACGACGACATTCGAGACGCGCTCCCCCGTATCGCGGGTTATCGCATAAACCTGCTCCAGCATTTCCCCTGCGGTCAAAGACCTTTTAAGCCCGCCGAGCGCCGAAGCACAAAAGGTACAACCCATCCGACAACCAACCTGACTTGATATACACACCGAATTACCATGTTTATAGCGCATGAAAACGCTTTCGGCGGCATCACCGTCAGGTAATGCAAAAAGATACTTTCTTGTATCATCTATATCTGACTTTTGCATCTTTAGAACCGAAAAATCCGCAATATAAAATTCTTTTTCTAAAAATGCCCTCGCCGTCAAAGGGAGATTCGTCATTTCCGCGAAATTCAGCACCAGTTTTTTATGAAGCCATTCATATATTTGGTTCGCGCGGTACGGCTTCTCACCGATTGTTGTTAGCTTTTCTTTCAGAACGGGTAATGGGAGCGATTTTATATCGGTCATAACTTTACTCCCTCAACTTTTCCGTTTGAGACGACAGATAAAAAATCCGTCTGTTCGGCAGATTCCCGGTAAAAGTTTCAGCATTCCTTTATCAGTCTCACTTTGCTTGATATTGTTACGCTTTAACATATCATTAAATTCCTGCGGAAAATCATCATGCACAAAGGGGTAATTCGCGATAAACCAATCCATCATTTTCTCATTTTCCGAATTATTAATCGTACAGGTACTGTAAAGTAAAATTCCGTTTGGCTTGACATATTGCCACACTGTCGCTAATATTTGCTTTTGCAAATCAGATATATCGTTAAGTAAAGCATTGGTTAAGCGATATTTTATATCAGGTTTTTTACCGATGACACCCAATCCTGAGCAGGGTACATCGGCTAAAACAATATCGGCTTTATTGATCAATGACGGGTTGAAAATAGTTGCATCCTGTACAGAAATCTCTACGTTACGGCGTTTTAACCGTTTTGCATTTTCATTTATCAAACTGCATTTATGTTCACTTAAATCATAGGCAATAACTTTTTTGACTCTCTCGGAAATGTGAAGTGCTTTTCCTCCGGGTGCGGCGCAAACATCCAAAACCACATCATTTCGGCTAACACCCAGAGCCTCGCAAACCATCATTGAACTTACATCTTGTACGGCAAAAAAACCTTCATTATATCCCGATAAACGGGAAATTTGATCGGTATTCTGAATCTCATAAGCATAATTAAGATAGGGGTGGGGATTAACCTCGAAACCCGAATCACGGACAGCCGTTACCCATGTCTCTTGTTCGTTTTCGGTATATCCTTCGCATATCCGTACTGTAAGCGGTTTTATCGTTAAAAAATCGGCGAAAATCGTTTCAACAACAGAATCGTCATATTCGCTGAGGAATTTTGCCGCCAGCCATTCAGGTATGGAATAGCGAATTGATAAGCTTGGTATTTCAAGCTGCTCCTTATTCCTTGAGATATTTCGTAAAATACCGTTTACGAAACCTTTAAGCGGTGAAAAACCTCTCCGTACCGCTAATTTTACAGCTTCGTCACAGGCGGCACGATCAGGGATATTATCCATGAAAATGATTTGATAAACACTCATCCGTAAAAGATTGCGAATCAGCGGCTTCATTTTTTCAACAGGTGTTTTTGAATAGAGATCAATTATATAATCAATCTTAATAAGATTTTCAATCGCTCCGCTTGTAATGCGTTTTATTAGTGCTTTATCACGGGCGGGCAAATAATTGGCTTTTGTAAGTGCATCCCGCAAAGCCAGGTGATAAAGCACTCCTTCTTCGTTAATTCGAATAAGCAAATGAAGGGTGATGTTGCGGCTTTCTTCTCCTGCCATTTTAACTCCGTCTGTTACGAAGCATGATTAATCTAAGTAACTGTAAAACAGCGGCCGCCGCGGCGGCGACATAAGTTAAAGCGGCGGCAGTAAGGACTTTACTGCCATCCCTTACTTCTTCACTACCCATAATGCCATAATCTCCCAAGGTGTTTAAAGCCCTGCTTGATGCATTGAACTCAACAGGTAATGTCACTATTTGAAATAAAACCGCGATACCGAAAGCAATGATACCAATATTCAGCAAAAGCAAGCCGATCGGAAGTTCAAGCCCCAAGATAAAGCCGATAAAAACAAGCGGCATTCCAAGCTGCGAGCCAATCGTCGCGACAGGTACCAGTAATGACCGCATTTTTAGAGGTGCATACTGTGTACTGTCTTGAATCGCATGTCCGCATTCGTGAGCGGCGACACCGACAGCGGCAATTGAACTTGAATCATAAACCGACTCGGAAAGGCGTAAGACCTTTTTGCGCGGGTCATAATGATCGGTCAAGTTCCCCGCGATACGCTCGATTTTGACATAATCAATACCTGAATTTTTCAGTATTCGCGCCGCCGCCTCTGCTCCTGTTAAACCGCTTGAACAACGGACACGGGAGTATTTGGAAAAAGTTGATTTAAGGTAGCCGCTTGCCGCTAAGCTTAAGGCCGCGCCAATCAGAACCAGAATATATGTTGCGTCTCCAAAGTACATATTACACCTCCATTTGATTTGTTGCGATTGCCGAAAAACCAATATTGGTCTCACTCAGTTTTCAGCAATTACACTCCCTATGCAAGTATCACATCGATGTCGATTTTATAACCTAACAAAAAATCCTTTACGGACATTTTTTTCTTGCCTTCTAACTGCAATTCTGTGATTGAAAGAGCGCCTTCGCCGCACTTCACAACAATACTGCTTTTCGTTACCGAAATGATTGTACCAAACTTTTTATCTTCTTCACCTGCGGGAAAAATTACATCTGCCGCGCAGATTTTCATTTTTTTATTATTATAATAAGTATACGCACCCGGTTTTGAATTTAACCCCCTGATTAACCTTTCGATTTCTACGGCTTTCCGGTTCCATGATATCAGGCCTTCTTCGCGCCCAAGCATAGGGGCGTATGAAGAGTCATTATCATTTTGTTTGATGCGGATAATTTCGTTTTTTTCGATTTTTGCGAGGGCTTTTATAATTAATTCGGCGCCTAATTCCGATAATTTTTCGTGAAGGGTATCGCTTATTTCTTTTTCATCAAGCGATATCGCTTCGGTTAAAAGGATGTCCCCCGTATCAAGGCCTTTATCCATTTGCATAATGGTAATTCCTGTTTCTTTTTCACCTTCGATAATGGCGCGCTGAATGGGTGCCGCGCCGCGATAACGGGGTAATAAAGAGGCATGGATATTGATACAGCCGAAGCGCGGAATATTAAGTATTTCTTCGGATAAAAGCTGACCGTAAGCGGCGACGACATAAATATCGGCGTCGTATTTTTTTAGTTCCCCGACGGCATCCTGCGCTTTTATTTTAGTTGGTTGTAATATATCTATACCTTGCGATACGGCATATTCTTTGACCGCAGAACTCTTAACT
>WQST01000211.1 GCA_009787745.1 Lachnospiraceae bacterium | reverse complement strand
ATCCTCCGTTATCGCCGTAAAGATATCCGCCACCGCCATAATCCGTGACAGCTTCGACATCTCACTGCCGCTAATATGAAAAGGATACCCGTTCCCGTTAAGCTTCTCATGATGGAATGCCGCCCACTCCGCGACCTGCTCAAGCCCGCGAATCTTACTCAAAATACTATAAGTAAAATAGGTATGTTTCCGCATAATGTTAAATTCACTATGGTCAAGCTTCCCATTCTTTTCAAGGACACTGTTAGATATCGATAGTTTACCCAAATCATGCAAAAATCCCGCGATTTCCATCAAAACGCACTCCCGCTCAGAAAACCCCGCCAAACGTGTCAGCTCCTTTGCCACCGCCGCCACGCCACTCGAATGGGTTGCTGTAAAACGGCTTCTAAAGTCGATGATATGAGCGAAAACCTTCGCAAACCCATGCAGACTTGATAAATCAATCGTATCTTTCTTGCTTGAAATAATCTTCGCAGGGATAATCTTATTATCAGGAAGCAAACATGCTTCAATCCAAAAATACTCAATCTTAGCCAAGCGCTTAAACGCTTCATATGCTTGTGGATGAACCTTTGCGGCATCCGCACTAATCTGTGCCATAATCCGCGGAACCTGCTCTAATATTTCATTATCCTCATCATGCGCAATCGCAATTATATCAGCCAAATTGATAATATAGCTACCAATCGCTATTTTTTCAACATTATTATAAGTTGCATGGTGATAACGAATCAGATCCGCGACCTTCTTAAGCGGGGCGAAATCCTTAAGCAAGCGATAACCAAGTTCCGCATGATGAGACAAATTCGTTTCATTTATTTTGAAGTTTTCAACCAAAATATGCTCTTCAAGTGAAAAAGCGCCGATATCATGCAAAATCGCCGCCAACGCAATATCCTTTATTTCATCATCAGGTAAATTCATTTCCTTCGCCAGACAGCAAGACAAATAAGTAACCTTGCGGTGATGATTACTCAGCGTCGGCGATGCTAAGTCAATCGCTTTGGAAATAGCCAAAATAAAATCACATACTGATATTTCATTTTCGATGAACATAACTTCTCCTTATTGTCGTCCTGAACGCAGTGAAGGATCTCACTTTTGCTAACCCATCAAATTATTCGCTTCATACATATTATTCATTACCGAAACCCCAAAAGGGCAACGCTTTTCACAATTGCCGCAATTAATACAATCCTTGCCGTTAAAGCCCAGATTCTGATAATGCGAAATTATTGACGGCGGAATATTTTCTTTATCAAGTCTCGCAATATCAAGATATTTCATTACTGCCGCAATATCAATCCGAGCAGGGCATGGCAGGCAATGACTGCAATAAACACAGTTCCCCCGAAAATCATTTTTAACATCACTAATAATTTTGGAAAAATCCTTTTGACTGCTGTTCAGTTCAAAATAGCGTAAAACATCCTCCATTTCCGCCGCCGTCTTGCACCCTGGTAAAACACTCGCGACCGACGGTCTCGACAAAGCATAATGCAGGCATTGATGAACTGTCATTGCCTGAGCATAGGGCGAATGCTCAACCGACAAAAGTTTTCCGGCACCGAGTGATTTCATGACGGTAATCCCGATTTGCTTCTGCGTACAAACCTTATATAACTCCGCCCGCTTAGGGTCTATCCCCTTAAATAAATTCGCATCGACCCCTTTATCAAAATGATTGAAAATATACTCCTCAAAAGGAAGCATATCAAAAGCAGGATTAATACTAAACATCATCATTTCCGGCAAACCCGTTTCGATTGCTTTAAGCGCAATAACAGGATTATGCGAACTAAATCCGATATGATGAATATCGCCGTTCTTCTTTAGCGTCTCGGCATAGGTCGCAAATTCTGTTTCGAAAACATTCTTGTAATCTTCTTCCGTATCAATAAAAAACAGCATCCCGAAATCAATATAACCGAAAAGCCGTAAAAGCTCTTCAAAAAACTTTTTAACTGTCGGTATATCACGGCTGATATCATACTGCTGATTTACGTTCGCCGCACCGATATGACCCTGTATCATCACGTCTTTGCGTCTGTTATCCAAAGCTTTCGCGATATTTTCCCTGACCTCAGTACCCGGCATGAAAACATCAAAAAGATTGACTCCGCCGAAAATGGCGGCATCAATCGTTTCCTTCACCTGTTCATACGGCTTAAAATCAACATTCTCTAAACCAAGTCCAATCGAACTCACACTTTTTCCTGTTTTCCCAAGTTCACGATATTCCATTTACACCCCCTGCACTCACCTTGTCATTGCGGACTCCGCTCCGCAACCCCGCCAATCCCTCAATTCTTAAAACTATGTATCGGCGCCGGAATCCGCCCGCTCCGCTTAATAAAATCATCACACGAAAACGGGTTCACTTTCATAATCGGCGCGTATCCCAAAAGACCGCCGAACTCCGCAACATCGCCGATTTTCTTCCCCGCCACCGGAATCACCCTAACCGCCGTCGTTTTCTGATTAATCATCCCAATTGCCATCTCATCAGCAATAATCCCCGCTATGGTCGTCGCTTTCGTATCGCCGGGAATCGCAATCATATCAAGCCCCACCGAACAAACACAAGTCATCGCTTCTAATTTTTCGAGTGTCAGCGCTCCGGCAGTAACGGCGTCAATCATCCCCTGATCTTCACTGACCGGAATGAAAGCACCGCTCAAACCGCCGACATATGAAGACGCCATAACCCCGCCCTTTTTTACCTGATCGTTCAAAAGCGCTAACGCCGCGGTCGTACCGGGAGCGCCGGCATACTCAAGACCCATCTCACACAAAATATCGGCGACACTGTCCCCAACCGCCGGGGTCGGCGCCAATGATAAATCAACAATCCCAAACGGAACATTTAATCTCCGCGAGGCTTCTTTCGCCACCAATTGTCCGACGCGCGTCACTTTAAAAGCGGTTTTTTTGATTGTTTCGCAAAGAACCTCAAAGCTTTCACCGCGAACCTTGCTCAAAGCGGTCTTAACCACACCCGGGCCGCTGACCCCGACATTGATAACCGTATCGGTTTCCGTAACGCCGTGAAACGCCCCTGCCATAAACGGATTATCATCAGGAGCGTTACAAAACACCACCAGTTTCGCACAGCCCAGCGAATCCCTTTCTTTCGTCAAGTCCGCTGCTTTAAGAATAATTTCACCCATTAATCTAACCGAGTCCATATTAATTCCGGTTTTGGTAGAACCCAAATTCACCGAAGCGCAAACCCGTTCGGTCACGGCTAAAGCTTGCGGGATTGAATTAATCAGCATTTCGTCGGCTCGTGTCGTACCTTTCGCGACAAGTGCCGAGTAACCACCGATGAAATTGACCCCGACATCATGCGCCACTTTATCAAGTGTTTTCGCGATTTCTATGAAATCATCCGCGCATTTACAGGCGGCGGCGCCAATCAAAGAAATCGGTGTCACCGAAATCCGCTTATTAACAATCGGAATCCCGAATTCACGTCCGATATCATCTCCCGTCGCAACAAGATTCTCTGCGGCGGCATAAATTTTCTCATATATTTTTCGATTAAGATTCTTAAGATCAGAATCTATCACATCAAGAAGACTTATCCCCATCGTAATAGTACGGACATCAAGATTTTCCTTCTCAATCATTTGATTTGTTTCATTAACTTCGTAAAAATTTATCATATTAAGTCCTAACTTTTCACAACCGGCAAAAAAGCTTCGCCTTCCATAACCCGTAAGAATGGCTTCGCCATTCTTACCGAGTGTAGAGCGCCCGCGAAGCGGGACTAGTTTATCTTAGATGTCGTCTTTTGACATCTTAGATAAGCTCTATACACGATGCATATTATCAAATATTTCTTCCCGCTGAGCCTTAATAATAACCCCGATTTTTTGCCCCAAATCTTCAAGTTCTTCCGCAATCTGCGCATGTTGTTTAGGACATTTATTCATATCGGCCACCATCATCATATTAAAATAACCATTAACAATGGTTTGCGAAATATCTTCGATATTAATCTGATTCTCCGCCAGATAACTGCAAACCCCCGCGATGATGCCGACAGTATCTTTCCCGACGACCGTTATTATTGTTTTGTTCATATAATATCCCTTCCTAAATACAGACTATCGGCGATGCTTCACTACGCGAAGCAACAAGCATCGGAAAATCCCCGGCATTAAATTCATTATCCGCCATATTGACTTCAACCCTAACCGCTTCATAAGCAAGTTCGGGCAAATTATTTTCCTGACTGAGATGACCGAGAAAGACTGTCTTAAGTTTTGTATGTAAAAGACGACTTAGTAAACGACCTGCCAGTTCATTTGAAAGATGTCCCCTGTCACCCAAAATCCGCCGCTTAAGATAGTAAGGATAGGGACCCACCTGAAGCATATTGACATCGTGGTTAGCCTCCAAAAGAAGCGCGTCCATCCCTTTTAAGCATTCCACC
>WQST01000210.1 GCA_009787745.1 Lachnospiraceae bacterium | reverse complement strand
GGGGCTTATGCGAAGGGGGGGGAAATTTTCGTTCTTGATATGGGGAAGCCGGTTAAGATTTTGGATTTGGCGAAGAATTTGATTCGGTTGTCGGGATTCCGCCCTGATGAAGATATAAAAATTGAGTACACGGGGCTTAGACCGGGGGAGAAATTATATGAGGAACTTTTGCTTGATGAAGAGGGGATGAAGGAGACGGCGAATCGGTTGATTTATATCGGGAAGCCGATTGAGATGGATGAGGCGGAGTTTTTCAGACAGCTTAATGAATTGAAAGAAGCTTCGCGGAATGAGAGCGGGGAGATTCGCAAGATGGTTAGAGGAATTGTGACGGGGTATAATTATGAATAGTATGAAAAGTTATTCTAAATCAGCAAAGGACGCTGATTAAGAATAACTAGTCGCGCAGAGCGCGACTTTTCATACGGCAATTTGTGCCTGTGGCCCAAATCGCAAGTTATACGGTAGGCAGGCGTGGAGGTTAATGTGAAAAGAATATATTTATCGTCCCCAACAATGCACGGGGAAGAGCAGGAATTTGTTAAAGAAGCGTTTGATTCTAACTGGGTGGCGCCGCTGGGGGCTAATGTTGATAATTTTGAGAAGGAGTTAGCCGCCTATTTGGGAAGCTTTCACGGAGCGGCTTTGTCGTCGGGGACAGCGGCGATACATTTGGCTTTGCGGATGCTTTCCGTCAGACAAGGGGACGCGGTTTTTGTTTCATCACTGACTTTTAGTGCGACTTGTAATCCGATTATGTATGAGAAGGCGAATCCGATTTTTATTGATTCGGAACCTGATACTTGGAATATGTCGCCGAAAGCATTAAGGAAGGCTTTTTCGAAGTATCCGCATCCGAAGGCGGTTATTGTGGTTCATCTTTATGGGACGCCCGCAAAGCTTGATGAAATCATGGCGATTTGCGATGAGCATAATGTACCTTTGATCGAGGATGCGGCGGAGTCGCTGGGGAGCAGCTATCAGGGGAAAATGACGGGGACGTTTGGCAGGATGGGTATTTTGTCTTTTAACGGAAATAAGATTATTACGACTTCGGGCGGGGGGATGCTTGTTTCGGATGAAAAGGATTTTGTTGAGCGAGCACGGTTTTTGTCTACGCAGGCGCGGGACCGGGCGAGGCACTATCAGCATTCGCAAGTGGGCTTTAATTATCGGATGAGTAATATTGTCGCAGGAATCGGGCGGGGGCAGTTATTGCATCTTGATGAGCATATAGAACTTAAGAAGAAAATTTATTATCAGTATAAGGAAGCTTTTAAAGATATTTCGGTGATTAAGCTTAATCCTTTGAATGCCGACGGTGAAGCTAATTATTGGCTTTCGTGTATAACGATTGATAGCGGCAGCAGTGTTAAACCCGATCAGATTATGGATGCTTTGGAAAAGGAAAATATTGAATGCCGGCCGATTTGGAAACCGATGCATCAGCAGCCTGTGTTTGCCGAATATGATTATTTTTTGCATGATGCGGATGTTTCGGCGGATATTTTTGCGCGGGGGCTTTGTCTGCCGAGTGATATTAAGAATACGGATGAGGATATGGCGAAGATTATTACGATTGTTAGAGGTTTTTTTGAATGTACAAGAGATTTATAAAGCGATTACTGGATTTCATTATTTCGCTGACGGCTTTAATCATCCTCTCGCCGCTGCTTTTATTATTATGGTTTATCGTGCGGAAAAAGATGGGCAGTCCGGCGGTTTTTACGCAGATGCGCCCCGGGCTTAACGAAAAGATTTTTAAAATTTATAAATTCCGAACAATGACGAATGAAAAGGATGCCGGCGGCAATCTTTTGCCTGATGAAAAACGCTTAACGGCTTTCGGCGTATTTCTGCGCCGGACATCCTTGGATGAACTGCCGCAGTTATTAAATATCGTTCGCGGTGATTTGGCGATTATCGGCCCGCGGCCGCTTCTGATTCAGTATTTGCCGTTATATAATGAAATTCAGCGTAAGCGCCATGATGTAAGACCCGGTTTTACAGGATATGCTCAAGTTAACGGACGTAATGCAATATCATGGCAGGAAAAGTTTGCGCTTGATGTCTGGTATAGTGAAAATATATCATTTTTACTTGATATGAAGATTTTTTTTAAGACTATCAAAACAGTTATTAAGCATGAAGGAGTAACTAGTGAAACATCGGCGACCACTGAGTACTTTACAGGAAATTAAGGAGGTTAAATAACATGAAAATTCTTTTTATGGGACGAAAAAAATACGCGGCGCAAATGCTTAGATGGACAATCGAGCAAGGTAATGAGGTCGTCGGGGTAGTTACCGACAGCCAATTTAATAACTCGCCGACGATGCTCGCGGCAAAGAGTATGGGTATTCCTGTTATATCAATGGAAGAAGCAAATGGGTTGATGGCGGAATCCGACGACTATGCCGACTTGGCCGTCTCATATTTGTTCTGGCGAAAAATTAAAGAACCTCTAATCAGTAAACCAAAACATGGATGTATTAATTTTCACCCCGCCATTTTACCTGATTGGAAAGGAACGGCAGGATACAATGTCGCCATACTCAATAAACTTAAGAGGTGGGGAGCCACGGCGCATTACGTAGATGAAGGAATCGATACCGGAAAAATCATCCGCATTTTTAGCTTCGACTTCGATTTCCGTCATGAAACCGCGCAAAGCTTGGAAAAAAAGACACAGGAAATACAATGTGATTTATATAAAAGCGTGATTGCTGATGTTATGTGCGATCATGATTTTACAGCGGGACTCATTGATAATAATGGCGGCGTCTATATTTCCAGAAATGATATGGAAGCCATGAAGAAGATTGACCCTGCCAAAGATGATATAAGCTTAAAAAGCCGTGCTTTCTGGTTTCCGCCGTATTCAGGCGCTCAAATTGAGTTAAACGGAAAAAACTATACGATTGTGGATGATTTTATTTTATCACAGCTAAAAGCAGATGATCAAACATCACTATAATATTTGAAAAAATGTAAATCTTATGCTATTATTACTATTATGTCAGAATTAGTCAGAAAAAAAATATTATTCCTATCGAATTTCTCCGTTGGGCTGTATAGTTTTTATGCGGAGTTTTTGTTAGAGTTAGTCAAAGATTATCAGGTGTTTTGCGCTATTCCCGATAATGCGAAAGAAAACGAGTTAAGGGATTTAGGCTGTGAAATCGTATTCACGCCGATGAGCCGCCGGGGAATGAATCCGCTTGAGGATTATAAGCTGTATCGTAACTATCTGCGGTTACTAAAGGATATCGCTCCTGATGCCGTGATTTCTTATACGGTGAAACCGAACATTTACGGCGGATTGGCATGTCGTAAGCGACGCATTCCATATCTTGCGACCGTGTCGGGGTTAGGCAGTGTTTTTCATGACAAGAGCAAATCATTTGTTAAAAACATGGTGATTTGCCTGTACCGGAGCGCGGTTAAGAAAGCCGCCTGTGTCTTTTTTCAAAATACCGAAAACCAAGAAGTCTTTACGCATTACCGAATTAAAGGTAAAAAATCCCGTTTAGTCTTTGGAACAGGCGTCAACCTAAGGACATTTCGTATGGAACCTTACCCGAAGGATGATAAATTCCGTTTTCTATTCGTTGGGCGGGTAATGAAAGAGAAGGGTATCGATGAGTTTTTGGCGGCCGCCGAAGCTCTTGCTTCGGAAAATGTTCGCTTTCAAATTGTTGGTTTTTGTGAAGAAGATTATCAGGACAAGCTTGACCGGATGGAAGTTCGCGGTTTGATTGACCAGCTTGGATTTTCGCACAATGTGCAGGAAGTTTATCTTAACGCCAGCGCGGTAATCCTTCCTTCATACCATGAAGGGCTTTCGACGGTTTTGATGGAAGCGTCGTCGACAGGGCGTCCCGTTATCGCCGCCGATGTCGCCGGATGCCGTGAGGTTTTCGACGACGGTCATACCGGATTCGGCTGTATCAAAGGCGACAGCGACAGCCTGATTCAAGCCATCAAGAAATTTATGGCGGTACCGCTTGCCGAACGGGCATTGATGGGGCGGAAAGCACGAGAAAAGATGGGAAAAGAATTTGACCGGGAAAAGGTTATTTCGGCTTATTTGGAAGAAATTAAAGCCGCTATTGAGTAGCGCGCCAAAAGTCTTATGAGAGGACGAATTACAACTGCGACAAAATATGAAAACGATAAATACTGCAAAGAATATTGAGAATATTGAAAATATTGAAAATATTGAAATAGAAAAGAAAATTGAAAAATGGTATCATAATCTGCCCCACCCCGCCAAAACAGCATTTTTCAGTGCGCTCATAATTGGATTTGTTTCACATCTTTTCATATATTCAGGACGCTATTACGGAAACCATGATATGGCGATGATAACGATGGGTTATCCGATGATTGGAAGCGGCCGATGGCTTAGTAATATTATCACAAAGCTCAGTTATGATTATGTAATACCGCTTACGGCGGGATTATTTGTT
>WQST01000209.1 GCA_009787745.1 Lachnospiraceae bacterium | reverse complement strand
ATTTTATCTACGTCCCAATCGTAAAATTATTCGGTCAACCGTTCCCGATTTTTAATGTCGCCGATATGCTTGTCACCGTTCCGACCGCCATTCTGATCGTCTTGATTTTCTTCTATTACAAAGACGCTGACTTTGAATTTTTGAGTTTTAAACAACGGAAATACAGAGAATTAAAATAAAACAATTGCCAACTTAAACTAGCGAGAGATTACAATCCCTAATAAGGCTTTTATGCAAAAATATGTTTTTCAAGTAAGTGAAGAAGATGAAGGCGAACGAGTCGATCGATATTTAAGTATCCTGACGGAGTCCTTATCGCGCTCGTATTTGCAAAAGCTTTTAAAAGACGGCTTAGTTTTACTGGAAGCAGATACCGGTAATTTCCGCGTACTGCGCGCAAGCTACAAAGTTATGAGCGGCGACCGCATCCATTTAAGCATCCCCGACGCAGTTATTCCGCCAATCGAAGCAGAAGAGATTCCGCTCGATATCCTTTACGAAGATGAGCATTTATTAGTCGTCAATAAACCGAAGGGAATGGTCGTACATCCTGCCCCGGGACATTATCAAAAAACGCTGGTTAATGCACTTTTATACCATTGCCGTGATTCCTTATCAGGTATTAACGGCGTTTTGCGCCCGGGAATCGTACACCGTATCGACCGTGATACGACAGGAAGCATAATTGTCTGCAAAAATGATTTCGCCCATCAGGAAATAGCCAAGCAATTACAAGAAAAGACTGCCGCGAGGAAGTATGTCGCAATTGTATGCGGTGTGATTGCGAATGATTGCGGGACAGTTGACGCGCCGATCGGACGGCATCCGAAAGAGCGAAAAAAAATGGCCGTATTACCTGAAAATGACACAAGCGGTAAAAATGCGGTTACAAATTATCGGGTTTTGCAACGTTTTCATAAATATACATACATAGAATGCGAACTCGAAACGGGGCGAACCCATCAGATTCGCGTCCATATGGCTTATCTAAAGTTCCCTATTTTGGGCGACGGCATCTACGGCAATGCAAAAGCACCATTCAAATTAACAGGACAAACATTACATGCAAAAACAATCGGCTTTATTCATCCGATATCCAAAAAAGAAATATTAATCGAAGCACCGATACCTGATTATTTTTTGAAATTACTTAGAATTTTGGATGAAAAACAGTAAAAACACGCGTGGTTAACATAACATATTTATGTCAACCATAACCCACTTTTGCGAGGTAGCAATGGCTAATTACGACGATATTCTATCAATGGGGCTTGAAAGTTTTAGAACATATGAAAATAATGGCGTTCTAACGGTCTTAAGCACCCTTGAGAATCTGGAGCTTACCGACGGCATAATCCCCTGCGATAAAGAAGTTCATATCTATGCCGAAAATGTCACCATCAAAAATTCGCTTAAAATGCTTAATGCGTCTATATCCGTTCATCAGTTTTTAACGGAAAAAGATAGCGCGATTATCTTATCGGGTGATAACGGCAAAGCGGCTCAAGGCATTAATTTAGAAAAAGATAAAGAGGGCTTAAAGGGCGGTGACGGCGCGGCGGGCGGTAAATTGACGGTTTATGCCGAAAGCGGTCATCCTGAATGCCTATTACCGACGATTATCACAAACGGCGGTAACGGCGGGTACGGGCAGGAAGGGACGGCGCAGACGGCGGGCGGTGATGGCGGAAATGGCGGCAGCGGCGGATTTGTCCAAATTTTATATCGGCATCCGCTTACACAAATGGCACTTGAACTAACCGCTTTAAAGAAATTAAATAAAACATTGCAGGAACATAGCCTGGATGAACTTATTATTCGCTATGCGAAGGAATGGCGCGAGCCTTCCTATCAAACTTTAAATAAAAACATCGAAAAATATCACAAAGACAAAAATGCCGTTCGATGCCTTGACGGACTTTTAACAAGCATCGGTATTTTGATTTATACCGCCGAAAGCAATTTCCGCCTTTCGGTGAACGGCGGTTCATATGGGGTTCACGGAACAGGTGCCCCCGGCGGAAAGAACGGCTTACTTGGCAATGCGGGTCAAAAAGAGATCGTTCGTTTCGAATTATTGGCGGATTTTTCGGGTAACACTCAGGCGGCCGCCCCGATGCACCTTGCGCAGTGCCGAATGCTCTTAGAAAAAGTCAAACTAATGTATTTTGCCTCCGCTTCCTTAAGCGGCGATGAGCAAGAGATTATTTTTACCCTGCAAAAGCTGACCGAACGCTTGGAATTATTTAACGGCTTAAAAGCCGAAAATCCGCTCTTAGCCCTCTATACCAAAGAAAACATTGAGGAATTTCAAAATATCTATAAAGAAGCCGCAGGGCTTTTAAACAATATCAAAAATGGCTTGGACTATTTCGGTCATGACCCGCGTTTTGTCCCGCTGGCATCATTTAGTTTTTATCGGGAAATCGTCGGTCAATTGGTGGATAATTTCAAGGTAATCGAGGATTCATTTAATAAATATTATCAGGATTTAAAAGAAAACAAAGCCACGATGGAAGCGCTTGAAACGGTTATTAGCCAATTTGAAAATGAGATTAAGAGTAATAAGGAGCTGATTGAAAAAATCAAAAGCGAATTATTTGCAGGCGCGGAACAAATTAATTTTTATCAGAATCAAACAGGCTTTTTAAATGAGGATTTGCTGGCAAAAATTAACAGTTTGGCGAATATAATCGAAAAGTACTTTAAATTCAGCTTAAAAGATGTTCAGATGGCGATATCAACCTTAGTCAGTTCCCCTGATTCGATCAAAAAATGGACGGAAACAATTATTAAAATGGGTTGCAACCATTTGGAGAATATTAGCGATGATTACGGCAAGGATATTAACCGCAAATATATAGTCACCAAAATCCGCAATGTAAGCGGGACAATAATGACGCTTATTGACGATTTTAAACAGGAAAATGACGGAAAACTTGCATTTGACGAGTTATCGGCGACTAAACTCTTAGCCGCCGAAAGTGAGATATTCAGCCTGCTTAATTCATTTTATGAGCAGTTTCCTGCCGAATTAACCGAACTGAAAAATTGTTTCCGCGAATATGCTTCCGTGGTATTAAACCGTAATTCCCAGATTCTTTTGTATAACGCGCTGTCAAGCCGGTTGCTTCAGACAAGCGCCCAATTAAAGTCAAATAATCAGAAACTTAATAAGGTTAAACAGGAGTCCTTTCAAAAGCTTAATCCTAATCTGCCCGAAGTCGCCGCGATGTTTTCGCAAATGTATTATGCCGCCAGGCGCGACGTTATGGAGGTAATGTCCCTTACGGCACGGGCTTATCGGTTTTGGTCGCTCAGTGAGGAAAATATTATCGCCAAATTGTATGATAAAGCCCCCAAAGAGCTTAACCATGCCTTCTTCACAAAGCATCAATTCGATTTCGTCAAAGCCTATCAAAAAGCGGTGGAAGATTTCGGGCGTAATGCCAGCTTGTTCCCCGCCCGTAAAGGCGGGCAAGGGATTATGTTTAAGCTGACCGCAGCGCAAATAGCCGTCCTTAAAGAAAAAAATGTCGTTTTCGTTACGATAGATCCGTCTTTTTCGAAGACAAGCAAACAGGAAAGCCCCTTTTTCGGCTATTATAACATCCGCTTGAGTACCGTTCGGGTTTGGGTGGAAGGTGCGGTTACAGCGGATGATATATTACATGTAAATATTATGCACACAGGAACGGAAGGTCTGGTCAATAAAGGGGATAAATTACTGACTTTTCGGCATGAGCCGCGGAATGCGTCTTTTGAATATGATTTGAAAACGAATAAAATAAAGCGCGACGGGGTATTGGGCTTAGAAATTGATAAGAGTACATATGAACTAATCGGACCATTTACAACATGGCGCATTTCTATAAAAGAAGAGTATAATAGCGGGTTAAACCTCAAAGAGGTGGCGGGAATTAGCCTGGAATTTCACGGAAGCGGTTATCCATATTGAAACATTTATTATAGGAGGAAAATTTATGTCATCATTGTCAAAAATTGTTAATGCCATGGGCGGCGTTAGGACGACTAACGGCTGGGATATAATCTGCTGTTATAACCAAGAAAAAATCAATAAAATTTTCGCGAAAAAACACAAGGAAAATAAAATAATCAGTACTGCCGCTTTTAGCGGAATAATCAAACTGCCCTTTGTCGGTGAGGTTACTTTCACCAGCGAGCTTAAATTGGGCGCTCCGAAAATAGCCTTTTCCGAAGATGTAAATAAACAATGCAAATTGCTGATGGATATTATCGGCGGTTATATTTCCATGCGAGCCAAAGACGGTGAGGAAAAGCGGGAGGATTTCCCCGCGAATGCCGCTGTTATTACCTGTTATGCGCCGATTGCCGCCGCTAGCGGCGACTGGAATGAAATAAGTAATGGCGATAAACCGATTATTTTCAAGGGACACGGTTCGGCGCAGCACATTTTTTTACATTTTAAAAATGATGAGCATACAACTTTTACCCTATCCGCCAAAGCAGGGCA
>WQST01000208.1 GCA_009787745.1 Lachnospiraceae bacterium | reverse complement strand
ATGCTCTTAGAAATTATCTGAGGTTCGGCTCAAAGAATGGCAGATATCAAAAGATATCCGCCGAATCTTAGATAATTTTCAGAACGAGAGCGCGTATTGTTGCGACAACCTTTCTTTCAATTCCTATGGGGAATCAACATCTTCATTCTACAATAAATCTTAAGTTTCATCAAATATATTTTTTGCATTATCAAATAACAACATATAAAAACTCCTTTCTTCCTTCTAATGGGCATAGCTCCCCCCTCCCCATTTAAGGGGCATACATAAGCTTACAATTATTCTGCACAAGGAGCAGCCCTAGCCAAACCGGAACCACAAACAGGGCATATATGTATATCAATCCCTGTCAGCATTTTTATTAATTCCGCTGTTCCAACCGGCTCCCCACATACGAATACCGTAAGCCCCAAAATCTTGAAGCACAGGGTGAGTTCGCGTCCTTTTACCGCTGAAGCAAGAATGCCATAGTGCCTTATTTTTGTAAACTGGGGCGGAAGGATATGCAGAAGAAACCGGCGCATAAACTCATCTGCTTTTAAAACCATAACCTTTTCCCGGCTTTTATCTTGGTAATCCCGATATTTGAATGTAACTTTACCATCATCTACACTTATGATACGATGATTAGAGATGGCGATTCTGTGAGTATATCTGCCAAGATATTCGAGTATACTATGAGCCGTCTTAAAGGGGCGTTTGCAGTAAACATACCATTCTTTCCGGTAAAGGCTGTTTATTAATTCTTCTGAGGAATCATAGAAACGTGCCGCTGTTTCATGAAATTCAAGGGATTTCAGCATCCTTTTAAAGTAAAAAAGGAATTTTCCTCGAAACAAGCGTGACATAACCTTGACTGGAATAAAGAATTTCTTACTGCTATGTGTAAATCTGCCGTCCTTCGTAAGTCCGCCGCCGGGAACGATCATGTGGACGTGAGGGTGGAATGTGAGGTTCTGCCCCCATGTATGAAGAATGGATGTGAGGCCAATCTTCACGCCTAAGTATTTTTTATCAGCGGCCAGTTCACGTATCGTTTCCTGCGAGGCTTTTAACAAAAGATTATACATCGGAACCTTGTCATGAATCACGATTTCATCAAGTTCGGAAGGCAGGGTGAATACCACATGGAAATATGGCACCGGTAATAGCTCCGCCTGACGGTTCATAAGCCAGCGTTCTTTAGCCAGTGCCTGGCACTTGGGGCAATGCCTGTTCCGGCATGAGTTGTAGGATATTTTTGTATAATCGCACTCATTGCAGAAATCTGAATGTCCGCCCGGCACGTTTGTACGGCAGTTGATTATTGCCCGGACGGCTTTATATATATGAGGCGGTGGATGGTATGTATTTAGATATTCACTCCCATGTTCACGGAAAACATCCTGCACCTCAACTCTTCTAGCCATCAAACCCCTTCTTTCATCGTATCAAGCGGGCTTGTAAGTTTTAAGGTGTCACAGTCCGATAATTGGAGATACCAGGTCGTTGTATCAATGCGGACATGCCCCAGAAGTCTTTTGATTTCAAAAATATTTTTACCCTCATTCAGGCAATGTGTCGCAAAACAGTGGCGGAGGGTATGGATGGTTATATGTTTCGGGATGTCGCTCTTTTTTACAATGGCCTTAAAAGAATCCTGTACCGCTCTGACCGTTAATTGTGTGCCTTTTTCAGTAACAAAAAGCCAGTCAGTTGGTTTATGCTGCTTATAGTATTCACGCAGGATATCAAGCGTTTTCTGTGGCAGGAGCGCATAACGGTCACGGTCGCCTTTTCCGCTTCTGATGAAAATCCGCTTTTGCTTTCCATCAATGTCGCTTACTTTTAGATTTACCGCTTCTGATAATCTAAGCCCTGAACCATAAATCGTCATGAAGATTGCTTTGTATTTTATGTTTTTCGTCAGGTAAAAAATATACCCCAGTTCTTCCTTTGTCGGGATATCCGGAATTTTACGATTACATTTAACTCGGGGTATCTTTTTCAGATTAAGGACAATATCCAATGTTTCGCCGTATAGAAAACGGAGAGCCGAATTGTAGGTATTCACCGTAGCAGGTGAATTATTCTTTTGGGTAAGCAGATAATGAAGAAACTCTTTGATTTCTTCCGTACCCATCTGATCCGCAGGTTTATCGAAATAATCCTGAAACAGTCTTACATGCAGTGAATAATCTTCGATTGTGTCCTTGCATCTGTTGCGAAGTTCTAAATCAAACTTCAGTTTTTCAAGTACCTCTTGCTTTGTCATAAAAAAATCTCCTTTACAATGTTGGTTTATGGGTTACCTGACCATTGTATAGGAGATTTATATTTATAGAATACTTTATTTTATTTACCAGCGCGTAGCGCTTTCGTTCTGCTTATTAGCGCGTTTATGCGCATTACTCTAAGCATAGCAATAGTGGTTCCTGCAATAGTTATTATGGTGCTTGTTCATGAAATATTGCACTTGGTTCCAATGATAGGCAAAGGAGATATTTATATATATCGAAATCCAGAACTTAACGGTATATCGCCATTCGCTGATTGTGAAATAGGCTTTTGGCGGTCTGTTATATATAAATTGTTGCCTGTTATCGTACTAAGCGGCGGGTTTTGGCTTGTTAGCTTAGTGTTAGGCGGGTATATCGGTAGCTTCATGAAATTCATAGCGGTCATAAACTTAGGGGGTTCTATGGGTGATTTGCTTCTTACACCTTTTATGTTTAGACTGCCGTTCAATGCAATATTTTATGATGACTGGTGGCAACTGCGTAAACATTAGCAACGTCATTTCCACCATTCACGGCGCGTTTCGTAGAAGGAAGCGGTATGGTAAGTGTTATTTATCGCCAACGATAATAAATTAATTGTCAATAACTGTTGACATTGGTCAGCGTATGTGTTAAAAATAAGAACATGCGGTTATGGCGGAACTGGCAGACGCGCTAGACTTAGGATCTAGTGGGAGACCGTGCAGGTTCGATTCCTGTTAACCGCATGTAAGTGCTCTTACTTAAACCTTCACTAAAAAAATTAGTGGGGTCGGTAAGGCAAAAATCAAGAGGAGCGACCGTTTCTGGTAGCTCCTTTTGATTTGCCCGTATCCTAGTAAATTTTCTCTTTAGCTCAAATACTGCTGGGTTAAGTAGTGTGGCAAATGGCTCAGTATAATCGGCATCCATATTCATATCATCACAAACCCGAATTTTCTCAAACAAGGCTTGATTAAAACATCGCCGTTGGGTTCCGTTTGCCATTTCATAAGTTCGCCCGCAGTCATCAAGTAACTCGAATACTTGATGGATATTTTCTGTTATTTCACTATGCTCGGACTGATGCGCTTCCATAGCGCCTGTTATATTTCGCAGCGAATCGCCAATCCTTGCCTGTTCTTCCTTTAGCAAATCAAGTGGCACTGCATCGGCATAGTGGGCTTGGAGCAATTTTCGTTGCTCACGCTCCAACTTATCTTTTTGCTTTTTCAGCCGCTCCAACTCGGCTTTGGATTCATCGGCAAGTTTATCAATTTGCGAGATTATCCATTGCTCAAGCAGATTCCTAAATTCACTTGTAAAATTAATCCGCCCATACATTTTTACAATTTGATCTTCGATTTCATCGATAAGTAAGGAGCGCTGGTCACAGTTATTCCGTTTGCTATGCCTGGCCGAGCAGACAAAATAGGGGTAGCGGTTGCCGCATCTTGATTTGGCATTATGTATAATCAGCCGAGCGCCACATTTTCCGCAATAGACTGTGCTTTTAAGATAATGTTCATGGATGCGGGTACGCTCACCGCAAACATTACTACGCAGAACGGCTTGCACCTCTTCCCACAAATACTCATTGACGATTTTCTCATGCTTGCCAGCATATTCTACATTATTATAAAGGATAATTCCTTTGTAATAAGGGTTGGTGAGCACGTCATGGAGTATCTTTTTATTAATCGGTTTGGCTGGCAGATTTGGTGTTTTTGGTGTTGCCAAACCAATATCCGCTAAATGTTCCGCAAGCGTTGATAACGACCAATTATTAGTGGCATATTCCTCAAAAGCTAACTTGATCATTGGAGCGCGCTCGGGATCAAGCTCCACTCGGCTATTTCTTCTGCCCATTTCATCAAAATCTCGGATATTGCGGTAGCCTAATGGAGCTTTGCTGGGCGTACCGCCGTTTTTAACTTTTTGGTCTTTACCTTTTTTTACTTCTGCCGAAAGGTTACTGGAATAAAACTCGGCTATTGTACTCATAATGCCATGTACCAACTGCCCCGATGGTGTGCTGTCGATATTTTCCGAAGCGGAGACTAATTGGACACCCGCCTCATTTATCGCTCTGGTAATGTCGGCATCATCGCCGCGATTACGCGCCCAGCGGTCTACCTTGTGGATAATCACATAATCAATCCGCTCTTTGTTCTCCCGAACATAATCCAGCATTTTTTGTAGTTCCGGCCGTTTAGCTGATCTGGCCGATTTACCTCTATCGACAAATTCTTTGCCGAT
>WQST01000207.1 GCA_009787745.1 Lachnospiraceae bacterium | reverse complement strand
CATATCCTCCGACGACGAAATCCACATTGTTGGAAATGATTTTGGCGGCGGCTTGAATCGCCATATTGGGGTCGGCACCGTCGTCCGCTTCGGAAAGAACAAGCTTACGTCCCAGTAAACCTCCGTCGGCATTAATTTCATCAACGGCTAATTTGTAAGCGTTAAGCATATCATTGCCGTAAAATGCCTCGGTTCCTGAAAGCGGTGCCAAAACACCGATTCTAATCGTCGTTTCGTCTTTTGCGTTACCGCAAGCAGACAGTAAGGGGGTTAGCATAATTATCATCGCTATTAATGAAATGAACTTTTTTTGTGATTTTTTCAACATATTTACATCCTTCTTTCACCTAAATAATCGCGCCTGAGTATAACACAAATATAGGGGCTTGTCAATTTTTCAGTCATTTGCCGTTAGAAGCCGAAAAATTCAGTAAATTCATGCAAATCGTGTGTACTATTTTTTATGAGAATGCTTTGTGACCTATTGCATAGCCGCTTGTTTTGGTCGGTTTTTTCTTGAAGCTTGATTGAAAAAGTAAAAAAGTATATTAATATTGTGAAAAACATGCTATACTTGATTTGGTTAAATTGTGAATTGTAGAAATGAGGGCAAAGAAAAATGAAGAATTGTACGAACTGCGGAGCCGAATCATATCGGGTTGAATCTAAATTTTGCGGCAAATGCGGAAGTGTATTACCATTAGAAGAGGTTGATAAAACACTAACGCAGAATATTTGCACCAATACGGATTGCGATTATCATAAGACAAGGTTTATTTATCCTGATGATTCTCGGTTTTGCGATATCTGTGGAAGTAAGACAGTATACGCGGGTTAAGCTGATATTTTTAAAGGCGGGTTTCATCCCGCCTTTAATTCGGTTTATCATATCAAATAATTTGTCGTCAGAATGACATAACTAAGCTATTCACTTATCACTAAATTAAACTCCAAATTACAAACATCTTCGCTGAAATCTTCACCGCATTCGATGATAATTTCATTATCCGAAGTAGTTATCCAATTCACGATTACTTTATTGTCGCCGACAGAAGCCCGATCCATTTTGGTGATGATAACGAAAAGAGCCTTGATTGTTGAACTGTTAAAATAATCCATTCCGCAATCAAAGACAAAGGTTCCGAAATCTGTGCAAAGATACGATTCTAACCAATTATTAATCGGCTCGAAAAATTCCATAACACCATCATGAAAACTACGCCCTTCAAGCTTCATATATTTTTTTTCTTCATCAAGCAATACGTATGGCGTAGATGTTGTTTTCTCCATTTTCAAATGAAAAGCCATTTTTGTCTATCCCTCCGTTTAAATTTCGATATACATCGTAAAATACTGCATACCATCATCCTGCGGTTCGAAATTGTACTCTATTTTTGAAGAAGCGCGTCTGGCAACCTCAATCAAACCAAGTCCGGCACCCTTGCTTTCGGGATTGTCATTTTCAGCATGGGTGCGCTCTCTAAAGAACTTCCGTAACTCTTTTTTATCAAGTGTGTTTAGATGATCAATTCGCTTTTTTAATATATCGGCGTTTTTATTGCCGACTAAATTTCCGGTATAAATAAAATATGATTCTTCTTTAATACCTAAAATAAAAACGCCCTTCGATAAATCTCTTGCATTATCAAGTTCTGAAAAGGTCTCTTTTTCAGCAGAATACATAAGGATATTACTCATTTGCTCGACAAAAACAGAAAATACTGATTGTGAAGCGTTGAGCGGCAGATTATCAATATCCAAACGCCGCTGGAGCATTTCCGCCATGCCGTCAATACCGTCCGCCCAAACCGGACCGCTATACATTACCGATATTTTGTTATCGACTAAACTTTTAACGTAATCAGGAATATTCAAATTCATTTTTACCTTCCTTTTAATATGAAATTTGCCGCACCTATACTATCTATTTACTGAAAGTGATTAGTTCGACATCATCAACACGTTCCTCGCCATCATGCCATTTTTCAAATGCCTGCCAAATTCTTGCGGAGATTACTTCTTGTTTTTCGTGATGATTTTCAAGTATTATTGTCTTGATTTCCTTGTATCCATAGGGAAGGGCGCTTTCACCGCCCGGTTGGTCAGTCAGACCGTCTGAGGCAATATAAAATTTATTGTTCGGGTTCGCAGGAATGTGAATGGTCTTTATATCTTCCGCAGCTTTTATTAAGCCTTGACCGACGAAGATGCGCTGCCCTTTGAACTGTTGTACTTCCTTGCCGTCAGAAACGAAAATATTAGTATGTGCCGATGAAAAATGGACATTTCCGTCATTGGCAATATATAGAACAGCTAAGTCACAACCATCTTTATTCATTAAGTTATCTTCGTCACTTTCACGACTGAAAACGCTCACCAAACGCCTTTCAAGATTCCAAATAATTCCCGCTGTATCTGTGCAGTTATGTTCATCGATATAATCTTCGAACGCGCTTACAACGAGTGTGGTAAGTAAAGCACCGGGCGTTCCGTGTCCTGTACAATCACAAACACAAAGTAATGTACCCTGAGCAAAATTCTTCGCCCAGTAAACATCACCGCCGACCACATCCCGCGGCTTCCAGATAATCGAATAATCCGAGAAAGCGGCTTTAAAAACACTTTCTGTCGGCAGTAGATTCTTCTGGATTTTTTGGGCATAATTTATACTGCCCATAATCGTCCGGTTTTGTTGATCCATCTTTTCATAAAGGTTCTCGAATGGTTTGAACACATATCGCTGGCTTACTACGCTTGTTGCGACGATATATATTACAAACAGAATAAGCATCGCCGAAATCAGAGGAAGAAACGCTAACATATTAAACAGCATTGATGAATCATAAAGCGTAATAACCGACCATGTCGTGGCGTTTATGGGCGCGATGGTGGCGTATTGAAATTGCCCTGATTCTTTTTCAAGCACAATCGTTGGGCTGTCCATATTGAAGTAGCCGTCAATACTATTTAGGTGCGAATCAATCGCGGATAAAAACATCACATCGTGAAATTCGTCAGCTATCAAGTAACGATCATCCACGGAATAGTGAATATACCCCTCAATGGCGCTGTCCATTTGGATATAGCCGTTTTCGTCAATAACCAATGTGCGCACGTTCCGGTCGTCATATTCGGCGAAAAGTCCCGCAATAACAGAGGAAAATTCCATACCCGTGCAAAGTACGCCGTAGACAATATCATTTTTTACGACTTTATAATTAAGCCAAATAAGTTTCCGTTGCAGGACTTTATCAATATCAACATTAAGCTGATACTCTTTTTCCGATAAAGCACAGTCAAAATACCATGCATCATCATAGTAATCAGGCTTAAGGGTAGCGAACGGTTCCAAATCCTCGATTGCGGTATTGGTATCTACTGAAAGTTCGCTGAATGTTTTTTCGATGCCGATGTATAGGTTCTTGCCCTTTAGTTCATTAATGACGCCCATCATTTCGTTATAGGCGGAAAGCTTTTTTTCGGGGTTGTTTTCATCATCAAACCAGTCGATAACTGCGTTAGAGTGCGCGGCTTTACGGACTAACGCAATTTCACCGCTGAAATATGTATTAAGTACGCCGAGCATCCGCGATGAATGTAATTCGGCATAGTCCTTAGCAACATTAATGGAGGTGCTTCGAAGAACTATAAACATAATTGAGATCATGAAAATCATCGCAATTGCAAAAAATAGAATATTCAAACTCCGAAAACTTGTCGATATTTTGTCTTTCTTATTAAAAGCCATTTTTTATCCTTTCATACAGCGTTCGCTTTCACATCATTTTCATCTTCGGGGCGGATAAATTCGTTACGTGTGTAACGATTTCGTCCGTCTAATTTCGATCGGTACAAAGCTTTATCGGCACAGTGAATATAATCAACGTAGCGGTCGCCGTAGATCGGGTAAACTGTCGCCGAGCCGATGGATACTGTAACATGTTCAGCCACACCGCTTTTGGCATGAGCGATTTTTAATGCCGATATACAATCAAGCAGCTTCGCACCTACCCTGTCCACTCCCGCTTCATCGGCTCCCGGCATGACGGCGACAAATTCTTCACCGCCATATCTGGCGACGAAATCATCAGCTCTGTGCATTTCCCCCGCAAGGGTTTTGGCGACAATTTTGAGACAATCATCACCCATTCCGTGTCCGTAAAAATCGTTATATTTTTTGAAATAATCAACATCAATCATCAGAACGCTCAAAACACCATGTGAGCGAGCCAGCGATTTCACAACCCGTTTGAGATTTAATTCCATATAACGACGGTTATGGATGCTTGTAAGTGCATCCATATAAGCTTTTTCTTCTAAAACCATGTTAGCTTCGTGCAATTCAGTCGATGTCTTGTCGGCGAAACTTAGAGTTTTACGAAGTTGTTTGATAAGTTTGCCATACTGTTTAGTTAAAGCTTCATATTCCTCAAGCATAATTACGCCATTTTCACCGACCTCAGCTATCCGCTTTACGGCGGTGTCGTAGATTTGCTGTTCAATT
>WQST01000206.1 GCA_009787745.1 Lachnospiraceae bacterium | reverse complement strand
GCTAACGGCGGGTGCGGGAAAATATAAGCGGCTTGTAGTGGCATGATTTTTCCTTTCAAAAGGGGATAGTGATATTTTACAATGAAAAGGGCAATCAGGCAAGTTATAGGGCAAAAAAAGTGGTTTACGTGACGGCAGTTTCTTATAAAGTGAAAAAGTCGTGTCCGCCGTGGGTGAATAATTTGATGAGGTTGCGGTCGAACCATTTCATCCTAATCGGGTCGGCATATTTGCGTGAAGCGAAAAACAACGCCCCTTCGGTGTGATCGGTACCTAACAATACTTTATCAACGGCTTTGATTGTTTCTGTTGTAACTTTCGCGCGTTTAATCCGTCCGTTGGCGACGGGCGAAAATTGATAGGTATCATTCAGTTTCTGATAAACGACGTCCTTAACCGTATTGGGGAAAATCTCGCTGTTAACACGGTTTAAGACTACCCCCGCGACAAGCATCCTGCCAATCTCATCTTCGATTCCTGCTTCTGCTTCGACAATTTTTAATAATATCTCATAATCTTCATCGGATAAATGAATCTTCGTATTTTCCAGTACCGAATATTCAACAATCCTGCGTCCGTCAGCAATACTCTCAGGTTTTCGGGAAAAAATATCGTCCGCGATGATTTGAATGGTCTCGACCTTAATCCGGGGTAATTTCGGAAGGATAAAGTGCGCATAATCGTCTTTATCTATTAATGATTGCTTGAACGCTACACTATACTCTTCTTGTGCTTGTCCGAAATCGGGGTAAATAATTTTAATCATTTCCTGAAAAGTTAACGTTGCGGCTTTCCGGTTCGTCTCGGCAGTTTTAACCGAAAACCAGCAAGCCAATAAAATCATATTAAGCAATATCAATTGACTAAATAATCGTTTACACAATGGGTTGTCTCCTTAACAATTCGAAACACAAATGTAACACTTCTTTAATATTTTATACAAGAAGTGCCAAAAATATTTCTAAAATTTTCATTTTTAGGAAAAAACTCTCATTTTGGGGCATTTAATTATCGCGCAGAATACTTGGCTCATGTAATTTCTTGTGATATACTAATATTTATATGGAGAAAAGATTGCCGGGCGTTTACCCCCATCAAAAGAAAAATAAAGACATATATTATCGTTCGTCGATAACATTCAGGCGTAAGCATATCAGTCTGGGCAGTTATGACCGGATGATTGAAGCTCATGCGGCATATCTCGAAGCGAATATGATTATCCGAAACAAGAATATTACCCTCGCTGATTATTCGCCTCATCGCATCCTTTCCCATGATAAATGGGTTGTTTTGATTAATTTTCGGGATAATGATTTGTATTTTAATACCCCTATTTATATCTACAAAAAATATTTCGACTATCATTTAAAGCCGATGATAATTCTAAAGTTTGATATCGACGACCTTTTTTATTATTCCACCAGAACGATTATGAAACGCGGCGGGCATTTTTTCGTTTCCGAATATGGTATGCAAGTCAATATCCTGAATCGTTACGGCATCAAAAATTACGGTGTAAAAAACCGCGATTATCGTTTTATGAATGATGACGAGCATGATTTTCGTTATGAAAATATCGAGATTATTAATAGATATAATGGCGTTCAGCGGATTACCAAGCAAGGTAAATATATGTACCGGGTAAAAATCCATATCAACGGAAATTATACCGTCGGAACTTATGAAAGTGAAATTGAAGCCGCTGTCGCTTACAATAAAGCGATCGATATTGCCCAAAAAGCAGGCGTTAACAAACAATTCGTGCCTAATTATATTGAGGAAATTACGGCTAAGACTTATGTGCAGATTTATTCGAAGGTGGCTGTTTCGCAGAAATTGGTCAATTATAGCGCCGACGGTTCTGTGTAATTACCTCGCGGTGTAATCAATAAAGCATATATTCATATTCACATCCCCATTCACCCCCGCGACAGAACCTTTGTGGGTGTAGTTCCATATTTGGAATTTGTAAGGATAATCAGGTAAGTCTCCCGGTTGTGCCAACCAGATTTCATAATTCATCAATTTCGTCAAATCAATTTGTTCAATCAGCCACTGCTTCGTCCCCTGAATCATCGGAACATACCCCGCACCGCTTATATAATTACAAAATGTATCGGTTATTTCCGTTTTTTCCGCCCGTGAAAGTTTATCAATCCGCGATGTATCAAAGGCGATTTGATCCATGCTAAAGACGACAGGGTAAGTAATCTTTCGCTCCGCCAATTTTTCGATAATCAGATTCGCTTCTTCGGTCGCCTCTTCGGCATTAATTGCTTGCGAAAAGAAATATACCCCGACATTTAGCCCGCTATTTAACGCCGCATCAAGATTTTCAGTGAAATCATCGTCAACGGTAATATGCCCGCTCTCATAACCTCTGGCGCCTACCCTTAACATAACGAAATCAATTCCGTCATTTTTGACCCTTCTGAAATCAACCTTGCCGTTTTGGCTTGATAAATCAATACCGATTTTGGATATTTGCCGTTCTTGCTCGAAATAACCCATGCGGTCGCGGCGCAGAATAAAACCCAACGGGTCATAATTATTGCGGGTTATATAAGGATTTATCAGTATCCACTCCGACGTACCGTTACGGCGCTCGATTAAAGTATGACGCCCGTCTTCGGAAGGGTCAGGGGTCGGGGACGGCTCGGCGACAGGTTGCTCAGGCTCTACTTCTTGATTATTAAGGATAATTTCCTCATCTTGGGGCGGATACATATGCCAAAAATCAAGATCCTCAACACGCAGCTGATCATTGGGGATGTCGATTCTATTTACGAATGCTGATGTATCATTATCAGGGGTCGGACCGGCAGGCCTTGGTGTAGCACTTCGGTTACTGCCAAAATCATTATTGCTGATTACAACAATCAAAATAAGCAAGACGACAGCTGAAACTAAAACGATCATAAAAAGTAACGTTTTACTTTGCCCTCTGTCATAGGGATTATACCGGTCATTGTCAAATTCTTCGGGTAATTTCATTTATTTTTCCTACTATAAAAAAGTAAAACCGAAAAAGGCCATCGCCATAAGCCCTGCGATAACCAAACTAATCGGGACGCCTTTAAACGATTCAGGAATATCACTATACTCAATTCTCTCCCGTATTCCCGCAAAAATTATTAAAACAAGCGCAAAACCTAACGCCAGCGCAAATCCATTGACTGTGCCGGTCAATACATCGTAATCAGCACGTGTATTAATAATTACCGTTCCCAGTACAATACAATTCGTAGCCAGTATCGGTAAGTAATCCCCGACTTTTTCATTAATTTTCTGAAAAAATTTCTTAATAATTAAATCAATTAGCTTTACCAATATCATAATAACGATTATATATATTAAAGTCTGTAAATAGCTTATACCGAACGGCTTTAAAACATAAAGATTAATCGCGCTGCCCGCCGCCGATACCAATGTAATCACGAAGATTACCAGTACACCCATTCCGGCGGCATTGCCAATCTTCTTCGATGTACCCATGAAAGGGCATAGCCCCAAAAATTGACTGAGAATAATATTATTTATAAGTGATGAAGCTAATATGATAATGAGTAAATCCCTAATCATTCTTAACCTCCTTGTTCTCTTCTGCCGCTTGTGACTCAGTTACCGAAGGTGTCTTTGCTTCTTTCGGTATGTCTTCGCTTGGTGAGGGCTTTTCTTTCGCCTTCGCTTTTTTCTCCTTTGCCGAAGCGAGCTTTTCTTTTAATGATACTTTTTTCCCGTCACTTTTTTCTTTTTTCGGTTTTGGAACCACCTCACTGCTATCTATCGTTTCAATCGTCAGCAGATTATTCGCTTTTAATTTATTCATTATCGCCGCCAAAATTGCCAACACAAAAAAGGCTCCCGGCGCCAGCACAAAGATATCTGCGGTAACATATGAATCAGGCATGACTTTAAACCCGAATATTTCACCGGCACCTTTTATTTCCCTGATTGAACCGATTAACATCAGTGCCAGCGTAAAACCAAGCCCCATTCCGATACCATCAAAAACTGATAACAAAACATTATTATTCGCCGCATACTCCTTCGCCCGATTCATTACGATACAGTTTAGGACGATAAGCGGAAGATAAATCCCTAAAGCATTATCCAGATATGGAAAATATGCTTTAATAACGATTTCTGCGATGGTTACGAAAATCGCAATAATTATAATATAAACCGGGGTACGGAAGCGTTCTTTAATATATTTTCTGAATAATGAAATAAATAAGTTCGTTAACGTAAGCACAATAAGAGTCACCAAACCCATCCCCGCACCGCTCAAAGCCGACGTCGTCACCGCCAAAGCAGGACATAGGCCGAGCAGCATTACCAGCGTCGGGTTTTCATTAAAAAGACCGTTTATCATTCTCTCAGGAACAGAGTCCTTTACAAACTTCATCCGCATAACTTAACCTCACATGTCCTGCTTCGTTCTTGCCCTTCGGGGATAAAAGCTCCACTTTTCGATTAGGGGTACTAATAAATTTCCGATTATAACCGCAAAAGC
>WQST01000205.1 GCA_009787745.1 Lachnospiraceae bacterium | reverse complement strand
AATTTCCCAAAGACTTTAGCGTTTTCGACGGAAAATATAATTTTTTTACTATATCCGGTATACCATAACAAAACAACTGGCTATAGCGGTGATTATATGGTACAATGCCATACAGAGGTGCATGAATAATAACGGTACAAAAGGAGCGGCAAATGTTTCATAAAAAAAAGGGAAAATTATCGGGTATCGCAATTACGGCTTTTATTATTTCATTGATAATTTCCACTTTTGTAACCACATTAGTCGTCGTCAACCGCATCAATGTCGAAAAACTAATACTTGAGCAACTAATTTTGGAAAAAAGTCTGCGTATCAGTGATGTTATCGCAAAACTCCTCTATAAAACCGAAGCCCTCTCCGCGCTGGTTATTCACGGCGCCGATGATATCGATCTGATTAAATTCGATGAAATGGCGCCGATCATCGCCGACGACCCCTCGATTCTGAATGTTTTAATCGCACCGGGCGGCATTGTCTCACACGCATACTCCTTTGATGACGAGCAAACTATCATCGGGCTTGATTTTTTTTCCTCTGAAGCAGGTAACAGGGAAGCATTGATGGCTGTCGAAATGAGGCGGCTCGTTATGGCGGGGCCGTTTCTCGGACGGCAAGGAACCTGGGTTCTGGCAGGAAGATTACCCGTCTTTTTTAGCAATTCGGACAATGAAGAGGTCTTTTGGGGCATCGTTTCGGTCACGCTTAAATTTCCCGAGGCTTTAAACGCCGCCGAACTTGATGATATCGAAAAGCGCGGTTTTGCGTATGAACTTTGGCGTATTAATCCTGATACTGATGAACGTCAGATTCTCGACAGTAACTTAGATTCTGTAAAACCTGCTTCTATTTATATCGACAAACCAATACAAGTAGTGAACGCCGAATGGAATTTGCGTATTTATCTGACCAGGGAATGGTATCAATCGCCCGAAAACATTATCTTCATATTACTCAGTCTCTTTATCTGCTACCTCGTCATGATTATGATGCAGGCAAGAGCATCAGCCGAAAGATCCGCGATGGAAGCATCGCAAGCGAAATCCACTTTCCTTGCCAACATGAGCCATGAAATCAGAACCCCGCTTAATGGTGTCATCGGTTTCGCGGAATTAGCCCTTTTAGATATCAATGACCCCGCTGTCGTCGCTGACCGCCTTACGAAAATCAAAGACAGCGCCGATGCGCTTCTTGATATTATCAACGGCATCCTTGATATCTCCAAAATCGAGTCGGGCAAACTGGAGTTCGAGGAAATTCCCTTTTATTTAGATGATATTCTGCGAACTTGTAAATCCATCCTGACGGAACAATCGTATGATAAGGAAATCATCCTGGGTTTTCACTCTGACCTGATTACAGATATAAGGCTTATCGGCGATCCGATAAAATTGCGGCAGGTACTTCTTAATCTTTTAACCAACGCCGTGAAATTCACCGAACGCGGAAGTGTACAACTAACGGCGACCGTCGAAAGTAAAAATAACGATTCCATCACAATCCGTTTCGAAGTCAAGGACAGCGGTATTGGGATGACAGAAGCGGAACTTAAGCATGTTTTTTCCGCATTCGTCCAGTCTGATGTCAGTACGACGCGCAAATTCGGCGGCACAGGGCTGGGGCTAGCCATCAGCAAAAATTACGTGGAACTGATGGGCGGTGAGCTTAAAGCAGAAAGTTCGCCCGGATTAGGCAGTAAATTTTCCTTTTCGCTTTGCTTCCCCACAACACAAATCTCGCCAAAGACGGATATTATACCAATTTTTGAACGGCCTCTATTTAAAGGAGAGGTTTTGGTATGTGAAGATAATTTAGCCAATCAGGAAGTAATCGCCGCACATCTTTCACTTGTCGGGCTTACGGCAATCATCGCCGAGAACGGGCAGCAAGGCGTTGAACTGACTCACGAGCGTCAACAATCGGGGCAAGCTTTCGAATTGATTTTGATGGACATCCATATGCCGATAATGGACGGAATTGACGCAACCAAGAAGTTAATCGAAATGGGCGTCAAAACTCCGATTATTGCCATCACGGCCAATATTTTATCGGAAGACAGGGCAAAATATTTTAGTGCGGGGATGACCGATTACCTGATTAAGCCATTTAAGCAAAGGGATTTATGGGAATGCTTAATGAAGTACTTGACCCCCGAAAGCACTTTAAGCGGGCCGCTTAAAGAAATACCCAAAGATAATACCGAAGGTCACGAAATCCTTGATGTCGCACTCGGGATCGAAAATTCCGCCGAGAAAAAATCGTTATACCAAAAGCAACTTTTGACTTTCTTGGGAAAAAAGCGAAGCACTTATGAGCAAATTGAAAAATATGCCGTTTCAGAGGATTATAAGCAAGCCCATATTTACGCTCATACAGAAAAAAATGTCGCCGCTCTTATCGGAGCAGTCAGACTATCTAAGGTCTTATATGAACTGGAAAAAGTCTTTGCGAACGGTAATTATGAATATCCACAGGATTTAATGGATAATTACAGCATAGAACTTGATAAGGTGTTAAATTATATTGCGGAGGTGAATTTTGATGATTAAGATTGCTGTTTGTGAGGATTGCCCGATGCAAATGGATGTAATATTGGAACTGCTGAAAGATTATCAAAACGAAAGACCCGGAATGGAGATGGAAATCAGTTCTTTTTTCTCCTGCGAAGATTTACTTGAAAACCTTAAAGCAGGAAACGTTTACGAATTATTGCTTTTGGATATTATCATGCCGGGACTTGATGGTGTTGGCCTTGCGAAGGAAATCCGAAAGAAAGACCATGAAAGCACTTTCATATTCATAACTTCATCCAAAGATTATGCGATTGAGGCATTTAATGTTTATGCCGCTCATTATATAGTTAAACCGCTTAAGAAAAATAACTTTTTCAATGAACTTGACCGGATTATCAGCTTGCCCAGGAATAAAACCGAAGAATATTTCATGCTCTCACTACAAGACCGGACGGTAAAAATTCCGTTTTCGTCGATTGTTTGTGTCGAGCTTTCCGGCCGTAGGTTACTTGTACGTCTGGAAAATGGCGAAGAATTGTATGGGAAGTATATTCGTAAATCTTTTGAACAAACCGTAGAACCTTTGCTAAAAGACCCGCGATTCTTTCACGCACATAAGTCATATATGCTGAATCTTGATTATGCCGAGGAACTTAAGAGCGATTCATTTATTATGAAAAATGGCATAAGGGTGTTTATTTCGCGGAAAAAGTATGCGGAAGCGAAGGGTAGGTATTTGAAGGGTCTTGATTCTGTGTGAAAGTTCGCCGATTTGATGTAAAGCCCAAAACTGACAAAGGCGCCTATATACACTTTGCTAATTATCGTTAATCCACACATTAATATCGCTTAAAACTTGTGGGGCAACGTGTGATTTTATTCTGTACTCGTCCATTATTTCCGATATATCCCGTCCTGCCGAGGGCATAAACAAATGGTTCAGTCCCGGATAAAGTTTGAACGTCACATTATCCTTAGCGGACAACAATTCCTGATACATTGCGAAGTCTATATCCGTTAATACCTGTACATCGTCGTCTGCTTGCATTACAAACATCGGCACGGTTGTTTGTTCAAGATATAACGATACGGGGTTTTCGTACAAATCTTTCCAGTAATAACCCATATTGCCCCAATGTGGGAAGATTGTGTTTTTCACTTCTTCATCAGATATTATGATAATCAACTCAAACTCGTCTGTTAAGTTTTTGTGCGAGGCGAGAATGTCCGCTTTTTCATCCTCATCGTCCGTCACCGCTGCAAGAACCATGACCTGCTCTGTGCTTATGTCAAGCAAGAATCGCGGCGAACCCCCAAGCACTATTATTCCCGCATAATCACCGCCCATTACATGGATTCGCGGCGCAAGCATTCCGCCCAAACTGTGTCCGAGAATATACACTCTGTCCTCATCAATACGCGGGTCGCTCTTTAGTATTGCGGTTGCTAAGATTGCGTCCTCAATTGTTTCTTCCCACACAGTCAAGCCGTTTAATTCCGACATTATTAATCCGTGAGTGAGAGAACGCTTGTTGTAACGGATAACGGCGATTCCGTTCTCGGAAAGGTACTCCGCTATATCGCGGAACGGTTTGTTGTCAAAAATAGTTTCGTCCATATCATGCGCGCCCGAACCGTGAACCAATACCACCGCAGGAACTTTGCCGTCCGCGTTTTTCGGAATTGTCAGTATGCCGTGAAGCTCCCACTCCGTTCCTTCGCCGATTATTATTTTTTCGGAAATGACGTGCCTGTCCAAACTGATTTGCCTCGGTATGTCTTCGCCGATAAATACGGTCAGAACCATGCACACGGCTGTCGCAGCCGCAAGGAACGCAGCCTTTTTCGCGGCTTTTCGTTTGTTGAATACCAAAACCGCAAGCATAGTAAAAGCGACGGTTCCGATTACCGAAACAACAAGCGCGGGATACATTGTTCTCGGCGTTATCGTATCGTTAAGCAAAGATATACTCGTTCCCGAGAGCGAAACGGGATTATACTTTCCTACAGCGGGAATTATATTGATAATATTC
>WQST01000204.1 GCA_009787745.1 Lachnospiraceae bacterium | reverse complement strand
GAATTAATCCTGAGCTATACGAAGCCGCGACCATCGACGGCGCGGGGGTTCTTAAGAGAATCCGCTATATTACCGTTCCCGCGATATTTAATTTGGGAAGCACATTACTGATTCTGCAAATCATTTCGATCTTCCAAATCATGTATGAGCCGCTCGTGCTAACATCAGGCGGCCCTGATGACGCTTCGCTTTCACTTATGCTTCTGATGTGGCGCTATGCCTTCGGCGGGCAAATCGATTACGGCAGGGCATCCGCTGTCGCTGTGATTATCGCCGTAATATTACTTTTCTTTACGGCTGTTTACTCGGTTGTAAATAAGCGTAAAACTGATTGGGACTAATGTGTAATAGTTGGAAAAAGAAAATGGAGATTATTAATGTTAGCAAAACGAGCTAAAGAACCTGTTACACGGACCGGCATTATCCGTGATTTCGATAATAAAACAACCGGGATTAAAATCGGTCTGGCAGTCATTTATATAATCTGTAGTGTGATCGTCGTCGTCTCATTGTTCCCGATTATATGGGTCGTTTTCGCGGGATTTAAAGATTTAAAAGAGTATGTTTCGAGTACTTCGATTATTCCGCAAGTGTTCGACTTCACACGCTATAGCAACACCTGGACCAGACTCAATATTGTCCAAAATTATGTGAACTCGATCATCGTTATTACGGGAAGCGTTCTCGCCGCCATTATTTTTAACGGACTGCTGGCATACGGACTGGCGATATTAAGGCCAAAGGGTTATGGTATCATCGGAAAATTAGTCATGCTTTCACTGTTAATTCCTGCGACGGTAAGCCTTGTCCCGCTTTTTATCAATATTCAGAAATTAGGGCTTGGCGGTACTTTCATTCCGCTGTGGCTTGCCGCAGGTGCTAATGCAATCTTTGTCGTTTTATTCAGGCAGTTTTTTGAATCATTGCCGCCTTCCTTAATCGAAGCAGGGAGAATTGACGGCTGTTCACAACTGACGACGTTTTTTAAGATTGTCATGCCTTTGTCCAAACCGATCAGTGTTGTTGTTTCGATCTTTGCCATTAATGGGGCGTGGTCAGATTTCTTGCTGCCTTATCTGGTACTGGGGCAAGGTAAATTGCAAACCGTTATGGTGCGTTTATTTATTTTTAGTACACAACAGACCGTTAACTATGATGATTTAATGAGAGCCGTAGTATTCTCGATGCTTCCGCCGATCATTCTATTTTTCATATTCCAAAGGCAACTGACAGAAAATATCGTCTCGGGCGGTATTAAAGGTTAGTATGAAAAGTTATTCGGCAAATTTGTGCGATGCACAAATTCGCAGGTAATGGTAAGCATAATTAGAAGGTGATTATATGGCAAAGATAGCTGATAAATATTTTAAAGTTGATCCTTGGAAAATTATTGAATTGGGGTTTGATAAATCATATTCCCGTGTAAGCGAAGCAATTTTCGCGCTGTCAAATGAAAATTTCGGGGTCAGGGGGTACTTTGACGAGGGCGGGACGACCGACAGCCTTAAGGGAATGTATGTAAACGGAGTTTACGAGTATAAAGCGATTCCTAAATCATATTGCGGAATTGTCGCCAAAACCCATTTTATGATTCCTGCTTGCGACTGGCTTAAGACTGCCATTTCACTTGACGGCGAGGAACTTGATTTGGGGAAGGTTAATTTTTCCGACTTTAAGCGCGAACTTGATATGCGTGCGGGTACGCTGGTTCGTTCTTTTATCTGGCATACGAAAAGCGGTAAAGACATCCGCCTTATTTTTACCCGCTTCACCGATATGCAAGCGGGTGAACGCGCATATCAGCGGATTAGTTTTGAAGCGCTTAATTTCTCAGGTGAGGTCAAACTAAAATCGGGTATTACTTTCGCTGTTATGCATGAAGGACGCAAGGAATGTTTCTGGGATGAATGGCAAGGTATGACGGATGGGAATATTTGTGCGGTTAAATCACGAACTATTACATCAGGGCAGGAAGTTTTCGCCGCCGCTGTTATTGATTCTTCTGACAACTCGCTTAATTTCAGCGGTTCTCAAGAAAATAAAACGGCGGAACTGGAAGCCGTTATTCCTTTAACCGAAAAAACACCATTAACTATCGACAAAAAAGTCGTCATCCTTTTTGACGGAACCGCAGGCGACGGCTTATGGCAAGCGGGATTCAAAGCTTTGGACGAAACCAAAAAAGTCTCTTTTGAAGATGCGCTCAAAAAGCAAAGTGACTTCTGGGAAAAATATTGGCGGCTTTCCGATGTGGAGATTACTCCTGCTGACGCCGGGATAGCCGAAACCGTTTTGGAAGAACAGCAGGGCATCAGATATTGCAGTTTTCAAATGACGCAAACATATCGCGGCGGCAGTCTCCGGCATAATATCGGGGCTAAAGGTTTAACCGGGGAGGCATATAACGGCCACGCTTTCTGGGATACCGAAGCCTGTTGTTTGCCCTTTTTCCTTTTCACAAATCCGGCGGCGGTCAAAAGTTTATTGATGTATCGCTATCACACGCTTCCGCAAGCTTTAGAACGCGCGGAAATGCTTGACTTAAACGGTGCATGTTATCCTATCGCAACCTTAAACGGCGAGGAAGCATGTGACCTTTGGCAACATGCCAGCTTGCAATTCCAACCAAGTACCGCCGTTGCATACGGTATTTGGCATTATTTAAAAGTAACAAATGACGAAGAGTTCCTGCATACATACGGTGCGGAGATCTTGGTGCAAATTGCCCGCTTACTGGTCAGCCGAGCCGGGCAAAACCCTCACACGGGCGAGTACGGCTACTATGGGGTAATGGGTCCCGACGAGTTTCATATGATGGTTCATAACAATTCTTATACCAACTATATGGGTAAGCGTTCACTGGAATATACCGCGGCAGTGATACGCGGTATGATTGCGGATAAACCCGATGATTACCGGAAGCTTTGCCAAAAAACTGATCTTAAGGAAGCGGAAATAGCGGTCTGGGAAGATATCGCCGCGAAGATGGCTTTACCGATGACGGAAGAAGGTTTAATCGAGCAGTTCGACGGTTATTTTGACTTACCGTATCTTGATATTCATTCGATTCCGATTAGTGATTTCCCTCTTTACAGTCATTGGTCATATGACCGGATTTATCGAACCAGTTTAATTAAGCAACCTGATGTGCTGATGTTTTTATACTTATACAGCGCTTCCTTTTCCGAAGATGTCAAGCGGATTAATTACGAATATTATGAACCGCGAACGATTCATGAATCATCGCTTTCACCTTCGGTACATTCGATTTTGGCGGCTGAACTTGGCAAAATTGATGAAGCTACGGAATTTTTCGGTTTCGCAACACGCCTTGACCTTGATAATTACAACCGCAATACGCATGAGGGACTACATACCACAAGCATTGCCATGGCATGGATTAATATCGTCTATGGTTTCGCCGGGCTTCGCAGTGATGATGAACTTATCAGGTTCGCGCCCCTTTTACCGAAGCGGTGGAGCCGTCTCAAATTCAGCCTGACTTACCAAAACCGTGATATCTGTATCGAGATGTTGAAAGATAAAACCGTCTTTACTTTAATCAAAGGCGAAGAACTTATGCTTAAGATATACGGAAAGATTCATACTCTAAAGTCGGATTTAGTTATAGAAAATTAGATATAGTAGGGAATTTCTCATGGACGTATGGAATTTTACAAAAGAAGGATATAATTTAAACGATGCGATTGATAACGGTAACCGTTTTTTGATCGGAAACGGTCTGATCGGCATCCGCGGTACTTTGGATGAGTACCGCGCCGATAAGCATACGGCGATTAATCTCGCGGGGGTATATAATTTAGCACCGGGCAGGGCATTTCGTGAACCGATTAATGCTCCCAACGGTCTTTTCGCCGTTTTAGAAGATGCAGGTGAAATCTTAAATCATGAACAGTCGATAAACATTCGCTACGGTATTCACTCGCGTGTGACAGAGTATGAACATGCGCTCTTAAAAACCGAGCGTTTCGTGAGCATGGCGAAACCCCATTTAATCTGTCAGAGGATAACTATAAAACCAAAGCAAAAACCGCTTACGCTTGTCTGCGGTATCGATTCTGTTATTTGGGATTTGAACGGTCCGCATTTATATGATATTACGGCGAAAACAGGTGATGTTTTATCGGTATCGGCATTAACGAGTGAATTGAAAACACCGATTGTTGTTAAGGAAAAATGTAATCTTGTCTGCGCTGATTTCCGTACCGATGGAAATAGTGTTTACCGCGTTTTTTCTCTCAGTGAGGACACCGTTTTGGAGCGGACAATTGTTGTTAACGGCGAACTTCCTTCTGTGTCCTATGACGAGGAATTAACCGCCCATTCCGCGCTATGGGATAAACTTTGGCAAAAAACGCATGTTTTATTGGTTGGCGATGATGATGCACAATTTTGTTTAAATTATAGTCTCTATCATCTTTTAAGCATTGCGCCGCATCATGCCGAAAATCTATCCATTCCCGCGCGCGGGCTATCAGGTCAAACTTATAAAGGGGCAATTTTTTGGGATTCGGAAATTTTCCTGTTTCCCGTTTTCGTCCATACGAATCCGTCATTAGCC
>WQST01000203.1 GCA_009787745.1 Lachnospiraceae bacterium | reverse complement strand
GTTTTCCAAGCATATAACTTAATTTCTTCCCTGAACGTATGGGAAAATATTGTTCTGCCTGCGGGGCTTGACGGCAAAACGGTTGATGAAACCTTTGTAAACGACATTGTCAAAACATTAGGCATAGGAGAAAAACTTAAAAACCTCCCTCATACCCTATCAGGCGGCCAGCAGCAACGGGTAGCAATTGCGCGCGCCATAGCCGCCAAACCTTACATCATTTTGGCTGATGAACCGACAGGAAATCTTGATTCCAAAACCAGTGATGAGGTAATCGAACTTTTAAAAACTTCTGCCCAAAAATACGGTCAAACCCTCGTAATAATTACCCATGATGAGGAAATTACCCGATTTGCCGATCGAATCATCAAAATTGAAGACGGAAAGTTGACGGTGCAAGCATGAACATAACAACACTAATCGCTCTTAGTAACCTTAAAGTGAATAAAACCCGAAGCATCCTCATTATTATTACTATTGCTTTGACAACGATTTTGCTGGCTGTCCTTGCTCTTTGTGCTACCGCTCTCATCAAGTCAAACCGCGTAAACAGTGGTTATCTTTATGGTGAGTACCATGCAAGATACGGGAAAGTCGATGATGATCTGCTAACCCTGATAAAAAACCATCCGATGTTTAATAACGTCGGTATTACTGCGAATGCTGCAACTTCCGGAATAGCCGACAATTCCTTGATTTTTAGTTATAGAGACGAAACCGCCATTAAACTTAATCATATTGATTTAATAGAGGGAAATTTTCCCGCAAAAGTGAATGAAATTGCCGGTTCCAAAGAGCTTTTTAATCTCTGCGGTCTTGAAAATCCGCAAATAGGCGATAAAGTTACGATTTCCTACCGTCCCGGAGGTACCGGTTTATATACTGAAAAAGAGTTTATTATTAGCGGTTTCCGTAAATCATCAGAATATAGTGATTTAGTAAAAATCTACGCCGCTTATATATCCTTTGACTTTTATAGGGAATGTTTTTCAGAACCTCAATACACGGTTTATTTCCAAATTGATAATAAGGAAAAACTAAATTATGGAGAAATGGAGGAAAAAATCCTTTCTCTTGCGCTTGAACTGGGTGTTGACAGAGAGAACGTAAGCATAAACACAAGCTATTTATTCGCTCAATTAGATCCAAGCTTGGATATTGTTTTCATCAGCGCTTTAATTATGTTTATTGTAATCCTCTTTTCTGTTATTGTTATCTATAATATTTATCACATCGGAATAATCAGGAATATTAAAGAATATGGAAAGTTAAAAGCCATCGGAATGACGAAAAGGCAGTTAATTAAGTCAATCAAGACGGAAGGTCTTGTTCTGTCCGGCATTGGGACGTTTCTTGGTTTAATCGCAGGTTATCTGATTGCGCTGATTATCTTCCGATTGGTATTTGCGTTGATGATGGAAGGAGTGCCACAGGAAGCGGTTACGGATGTGTCCTTATTTAATCCGGGTGTTTTATTAATAGTGACACTGCTGTCAATTTTTACAGTTTTTGTTTCTTTAAGTAAATCGGTTAAGATAGTTGCAAGAGTCTCCGCCATCGAAGCAACAAAGTATGAAGGATTTACGTCCAAAACTAGCACAATGCGGAATGGCTTTAAAAACCTAACCGTAGCATCTTTAACATTTGCACAGCTTGCGCAAAACAAAAAACGGACAGTCACGACAATGCTGACAATGGGGCTATCATGTGTTCTTTTTGTTGTTATCGCTAATATCGCCGGTAATATGAGCGCAGAATTTAGTGCCAGGAAGACTCTTCCCTACGGAAATTTTAAAATAATGATAGATTCCTATTTAAAAGATCCCGCTTACCCGGAAAAGAGTTTTTACGCGATTCAGAAAAACCGTCCGTTCGATGAAGCGTTTATGGAGAGAGTTAGTGCCATTGCAGGTGTAACGGAAATAAGGAGAAGATATGAAGTTCAATATTTGCGGGAAGGAATTTCTGAAGAAGATACTCTTTTAGTTATTACCGAAGAAGAGCTTAAGGAACTTAAAAAAGATGCAAAACGGGGTTCATTTGATTATAATGAGGTATCAAATGAAAATGGGTTAATCTATACATGGGATGATTGGTTTGACTATAATGGATATCAGCTGAATGCGCCTATTTATTTGATGCTGCGGAATGGTGACGAGCTTGTCCCCTTTGAAACGAAAATTATGGGTTCTTGTGAAGGCAGTCAGATTTCAATGTTTGTCATAACCGATAAGACCTTTGAAAAGCTTGACTTATCAGGTGATTTGACAAGTACTGTTTTTATTGATTGTGAAAAAGGCGCATTTGAAAGTGTAAAGACGGAACTTGTAAATATCGTATCGGAAATGGATAATATCGCAATGATAAGTTGGGATGAAACCCTCAAATTCAGTAAAATGTCGATCGCTTTGCTCAAATATTCCTCCTATACTTTTTTAGCTTTTGTCGGTGTTATTGGCTTCCTGAATATGGTGAATACAATGATAGTTGGGGTAATTGCAAGAAAACGTGAACTTGGCATCCTTAGCGCGATAGGAATGACTAAAAGGCAACTTAGCAGGATGCTGCAATTAGAAGGTCTGATATTTACCATCGGCACGCTTTTAATATCATTAACTATTGGTAATTTATTGGGATACCCGGCATTTTTATATAGTAAGAGCATGAATGTCTTCGGCATTAATCATTACAGTATTCCAGTTCTCGAACTTCTCATTATGACAATCCTAATCGTGCTGATACAGGCAGTATTATCGTTGACATTGAGTAAAGATATGGGCAAAGAATCATTGGTTGAGCGGATTAATTATCAGGGTTAATTTTTGCGGCGGCATCGGCAGGTGTTGCCAAGGCCGCCGCGAATTTTCATTTATTATCGTTCAGATAATTACCTACTGCATCGCTTCCCTCGTCAGTTCCGCTTCGTCGAAATACTCAATCTCTTCTTCCTCAATGATTTCAACAATTATTTCTTCACTATACGGAGCGCCTGTTACCTGCGACATAATCTGCTCGGATAGCTTTCTTAGCTGTTCGTTGGCATCAGCCCCTTCCCAAATACGGGCAAAAGTGATTTCCAGCCAAATCCAGAAATTACTCGTTTCAATCATTTTCGGAAGCGGGATTGAACGGGCAAATTCATCTGAGAATACTCTTAAATGCTCATTATCAGGAACATTGCCGGTCGCCGCAGGAACTTTTCCTGTTCGCGCATATAGATTCCCCGCGAACTCTCCTGTCAAAAAAACGGCGAACCTATTCGCGTCCGATTTCAAATCAGAATATCCGTTAATTGCCACACAGTTTACCATTGACAAGGAACGTGTCGGCGTATCGACATCGATATCAGGAGTTCTAAACACACCATATTCATATATAAAATCACCCGCTTTTACCGCTTCCTCAAGTTTTGCGATAACATCAGTAGTTGCAATCGTATAAACTAATTTTCCCTCAATAAACTCGTTGATGATTTCGCGATATTTAACCTCACTTGTATCAATCGCAAAAAACCGGTTAAGTTCCTGATACATCCGCATACTTCTAATCGCATCGTGATTGTAGATATCGATTTTTGCCGAATCATCGCCCGACGGACCGCCAACCGAAATAGCATCACCGATGAAGAAATAATTATAAAAAACATCATTGACATCCCACTTAAGCAGCCCTTCGACCCCCATCGGCGCATCATAATCCTGCGCAAAATCTTTTAGGTCTTCAAAAGTCTTAGGCATCAGCTTTGCGACTTGATTTTCGACATAAACCAAATCATTTTTTAACCGCTCAACATCCTCTAAATAAGCAGGGGTATCTGATATCTCATCTTCGGGACCATGCTCCAAAAGATCAAGCATCGCCTGTTCAGCCGCCGCTTCATCGGCATCCGTCTCAATTTTCATCCGCACCATTTCTTCAAGATGCGTCCGATTATAAAGTAAAGCACTCGTTTCAAAGTAAAAAGGGTAGCCTAATATTTTATTTTTATAAGTCGCCGCATCAATTCCGGCTTGCGGATATTCCGCGCGCATAAGTGAAAAATACTCATCCGCCGCAACGTCCGCCAACCCCGCCAAATAAGCTTTTTCAAAATTGTCATGCGCAACGACAAATAAATCAGGTCCATCGCCATTAACCGAAGCCCGATTGATATTTTCCAAGTATTCAAGCGCCGAAACCAATACGGGCATAATCCGGACATGCCGGTTCTCAGGTTTTTCCGAAAAAGCGACCGCCGCACTTTGGATATACTCCGAAAGTTCGATATCGGTATACCAAATTTTGATCGTATCCTTACTTATATGAATATCTTCTTCTATATCAAGGGGTAAAAAATTTTTCACCTGATAATCATCGGCCGCCAAAAGCACCAAAAGCAACCCCGCAATTATCAATACCCCCATCAGCCTTCTGCTAAACTTCATACTACGCCTTTACCTATCAATATTTAAACATAATTCCAGTACTGATATCATTTCGTCAATCTGCGCTTCTCCCACGATAAGCGGCGGCAAAAACCTTATTACATTAGCCCCCGCTCCGATAAGAACCAGCCCTTTTTGAAGCGCCCGGTTAAGTATCCCCCC
>WQST01000202.1 GCA_009787745.1 Lachnospiraceae bacterium | reverse complement strand
CGTCGAGGTCAAGATTTATGGTGAACCATCGGTTCCCGACTTTGAGATTCCTTATCATATAGAAATTATGGAGAGTTTTTCAGGTATTGATTTGGATAGTGCCAGAAAAGTTGCGGGAAATGGTTTTTACTACTTAATGGGCGATATTGCCAGACTTCATTCAGCAGTAATATCGTATGCCCGTGATTTTATGATTGGCCGCGGTTTTACTTATTGTGTACCGCCTTTTATGATTCGCTCAAATGTTGTCGCGGGTGTAATGAGCTTTGCAGAAATGGATGCGATGATGTACAAGATTGAGGGAGAAGATTTATTTTTGATTGGTACTTCTGAGCATTCAATGATCGGTAAATTCATTAATGAAATTCTTGATGAAGATATTTTACCTCAGACATTAACCAGCTATTCACCCTGTTTCCGTAAAGAAAAGGGCGCTCACGGTCTTGAAGAACGCGGTGTTTACCGAATCCATCAATTCGAGAAGCAAGAAATGATAGTTGTCTGTAAACCAAATGAATCAAGCTTTTGGTTTGAGAAATTATGGCAAAATACGGTTGATTTTTTCCGCACACTTGATATTCCTGTACGAACCATTGAATGCTGTTCGGGCGACTTAGCAGATTTAAAAGTCAAATCATATGATGTTGAGGCATGGTCGCCAAGGCAAAAGAAATACTTTGAAGTTGGCAGTTGCTCAAACTTAGGCGATGCACAAGCCAGAAGGCTAAAGATTCGGGTTAATAATAAAGAAGGTAAATNCTTTGCCCATACTTTGAATAATACAGTGGCGGCTCCTCCGCGTTTATTGATTGCCTTTCTTGAAAACAACCTTAGAGAAGACGGCTCGGTTGTTATTCCGGAAGCTTTGCAGGTGTATATGGGCGGGTTAAAGGAACTTAAGGTAATGGAGTAAATAATTAATATCACCTGACGGGAGGTGGAGGTTTTGCATAAATTTTTGCGCGCGATCGGTTTTAGTGAACTAACCAATCGGAATGAAGCAAAGAAATTATTAACGGATATAATTACCCAATCGACGAACCGAGCTTATACAAATAACTCGGAAGATGTTATAATTGCTGAATTTAGCAGTGATTTCGCCGATAATATCGGTTTAGCTGTTTGCGGTGAATTTGATAGCGAAGATAAATTTATTTATGAATATTATTACCCATATATGAGAGGATCTTCGATTTCGACCAGCGAAGATGTCTCTGTTGAGCGGCACGCAATTCATGAGTCTTATGCAGGGGTATGCGATGATATTCGTGTTGGTGTTTCGCTTATATTCTATTTACAAAATATGATTACCTATGTAAGGTTCAAAAATGCAGGAAAACTTCCTGTTCGCGGTACTACTTTAACGTTATCGGGTCTTTCTGTTGAAGGGTCGATATTACTTCCGATTAATAAAAATGATAATGACAGACGCAGGATAAATCGAGTCAATATGAATAGGAGCAACTTGATTGCGGCAGCCAGGCAGGGTGATGAAGATGCGATCGAGAGTTTGACTCTTGAAGACATGGATACTTATACGACTATCTCTAAACGGATTCACAGCGAAGATGTTTTTTCCTTGGTTGATACATTCTTTATGCCCTATGGTGTTGAATGTGATCAGTATTCGATATTGGGGGAAATCCTTGAATACCGCTTAGTTCACAATAAAATAAGCGGTGAGGGTGTTTATCAGATGCTGATTGATATAAATGATTTGAAGTTTGATATTTGTATTAATGAAAAAGACCTTCTCGGCGAGCCTGATGTTGCGCGCAGATTTAAGGGCATTGTTTGGGTACAAGGATTTATCAATTTTCCTGAAGAATAATTACTTTGATTCTCCTCGCATACATTTTTTTAGCTTGCTCTAGCTTTTCGTTCGCCTCGCGCGCTGTCTTCCCATACACGGTGATACGTTTTGGTGTTCCGTCCTCGTTTTTTTCCGACAGTATATGTACGCCTTTTATATTTATAGTCTTTTGGTGTTTTATTCTTTTTATCAGTATTTTTATCCGCCATAGTTCATTTTCTCCCTGCCAACAGCTAGATTATCCGCTTCTCATTTGATTATAGCGTGCCACAAGTGCCGGTCAAGCTGAAATTAGCAAAATCGTTGATATTCCAAGTAAAAAATGATATATTAATGATAAGAGCAGTTTAAGGAAATCATGACAACGCAAATGCAATCCAAATTACACTTTATGAGTGATAGTATAAATATCAAGGACGGTGAATTATAAATGGAGCATACATTACTACCAGTTCGCAACGATGCAATCTTCAAAATCTTTTTTGCGGACGAGCGGAACATTGAATTTTTAACAGATTTTCTTAAATCTATATTAACTATACCTGAAGATGAATACGACGAGGTTATCATTGTTGACCCCCATCTTATAAGAGATAATTCTACTGATAAATTAGGCATAGTAGACGTAAAGATTAAGACGGTCAGCGGAAAGACCGTTCATATTGAGATACAATGTAAACCTTTTCTTCATATGCGGCAACGTCTAGCTTATTATAGCGGTAAAATGATAACTGAGCAGATAGGCAAAAGCGATAAGTATTCAGAGATTAAGCAGGTAATTAGCATCATCATTACCGAGTATGAATTTATAGAAAACAGTGCAAACTTTCATCATAGGTTCACGATGTATGACAAGAATAATAAAATAGAGTTAAGTGACATCGTCGAAATCAACACGCTTGAATTATGTAAAATTCCTGATGAGTCGGACAGTCGTTTATTTTATTGGCTTAAGTTTATCAAGTCGGAAGGAGAAGTCGAAATGGAAGCATTAGCGAACAAAGACCCTTTAATGAGAAAAGCTGTGGCTCGGTTGATGGAGCTGTCAGCTGACGAGAAAACTCGTCTTCTTTATGAGGCGCGCGAAAAAGAGCGTATGGACTATGAAGACCGCATAGACGAAGCGCGCAGTGAGGGTGAAAAGAAAGAACGTACATTATGGCAGGGCGTAGTCGCCGACAAAGATAAGCGGCTCGCCGACAAAGATAAGCAGCTTGCCGACAAAGATAAGCGGCTTGCGGAGCTTGAAGCATTGCTCTCCAAAAGTAGCGGAACAACAAGATGAGCAAAGAATCCAAGAAAGCTGTGGTCTCGGTTGATGGAGCTGTCAGCTGATGGAGCTGTCGGGATGCAGACGGTACTGGATTTGTCTTAACTCAAAGACACGGTGACGCTTTATCACCGTTAATCGGTGCAGGTAATGACGATGCGCTTACTATAATTGCAATGCGTGCATATTCCGAGCATTTTAATAGCGACAGAATCAAGTTGCTAAGATATGTCCCCTGTCGTAGTCGGCAGGGGACATACGTCATCACACATGAAGTCCACACACGTCTATCATTGATACATTCCGCTCTCAAAAAATTTATCCCTTTTTTATCCCGCAATTTTCAATTTTAATTCATATTTTTGCATTTATTTGCAGTCGAGTGCAGACTAAATTATGGCTACCACTAGACTAATTTACGAGGATATGGTATAACGTATATAGTAGTCAAAACGCAGTAAATACAACGTAGTACCACGACGGCACTTGTAAATCAATAAAAATTTCCAACTTGTCCCCGTAGCTCAGTGGATAGAGCACTCGCCTCCTAAGCGAGGGGTCGGACGTTCAAATCGTCTCGGGGACGTTTAGATAATGCGCAGCGAAGGATCTCACGTTTATCATAGCTAAACGGAGGTTCTTTGCCTCAGCAAGGTTTTGTCAACCCACAATCCGAGAGGTTTCATTTCTTTACTTTACATGAATCCAGCACAAACCACGGCAGCAACCATTCTCAGCCCAATACGCCGCCTTACACAAGTCTTTCTTTGTTATTACGTTACTTTTCCGGCAACGCGCTGTGTTTATGCGGTGTTCCTTAGTGAGCCATAGTTATTTTTTACTGATTATTCAATAACGTCAGAAACCTCAAAGCCAAACGATTCCTCTACATCTATGAATTTATGTCCAAAAGCACTTCCGGATACTCTATAAAGCAACACAACCCGAAACGCGGCAACATCGTCAAGGGTATAGCCGGAAAGAAAACTTTGCGTAAAAGTTGCAGTCAGCCCATTTTCGTCTACCGTTACCGATAAACTATCCGACACATCATTGTAATTTGGTCCGGTATCTAATATGGGCGCGCGCGGGCTGTTAGGGTCGATTGGCGGTTCTATCGCCGCTTCTCCCATGATTTCAAGCGCCATATCCACCATCATTTGCTTCCAGTTCCCCGGACGGGTTGAATCGCCTGTGTTATAGCCGACGCTGCGCCCAAATCCAAAATCTGAATATATAGCGACGTCGCTCCTCGGGTCATAAGAAAGATGACCTGCCACATGCCATTTACACTCCATGCCGGAGTATATCTCATAATGCGCGTCAGAATAGTCAATCCAACTCCAAGGATACATATACATGGATTTTGCCGAAGTGTCTTTGAGCGTGAACGTCAGCGTACCGTCGCCGTTATCAATAGCATTCAAACTAACAGCAGAACGGTCAACGCCAAATGTGCGCAGGTCGGCAACTCCGGGCAAGATTTGAGATAATGGTACTTCAACATCTGATTTATTGAAGTAAAAGCCCTCGTTGACGCCACGACTTATTACAACATGAAATTCATTAAGCGCATCCCAAACGCCCTCCTGCGCATATACTCTTGCTATGATA
>WQST01000201.1 GCA_009787745.1 Lachnospiraceae bacterium | reverse complement strand
GAACGGCAAAAGAGCGCGAACCTGACGGAAACGGCGGGGTACTCATTTAAAGAAGCGCATTTCGGTTCAGGCAGTGATCTGGTTTTGGTCAATTTACTGGGGAATAACGGACGCTGGGAAATGCCTTATACAAGTCTTAAGGTAGTCAAAGAATGGGATAGTTATCTGGCACAGACGCCATTTATGAAACCTGAGTATATCCAACTTTATGGTAATAACAAACCAATCGGCGACCCGGTTTTATTCGACCCGGCCGCGGGAATTATCGCCCCGGGGCCATACCCGAATGTTGCTTTATTATATCAGTGGACGAAACTTCCGCTGTTCGAACTTGAAGCTGACGTAAACAATCAGGCTGTTTTCGTCGAATATACCGTCAGGGAAGGGGAACTTATCGGCGGGCAGTTTGTTCCTTACGGGGCGTCTTTTACCGATTTTTTGATTCATTATGCCGACCCTAAGTGGAATACGGCTACAGGCACATGGAAAGATGCGAGAATCACGAACATTTATAAATATAATGATATTCAGCTTCTGGAAATCGAAAAAGAATTTATCGGGATTTTACCTGACGAAGTCCTTGGATTCACTAATGAAACGTCGATTGAGTTCGAAATAACGGCTTATCAAAGCAATAATGACGTCCTCTTCACAGGCACTTTATTTTATCCGCAAAATTTTACTAATGATTCTGTTTTAGTCGGTTCATCTAAAGAGGCGGCTTATTATATTATCACGGAAAAATATCATAATGTCCCTAATTATAAATGGACAGTCGAAGTAAATGGTACGCCTGCCGCTTTAGTCGGCGTTGATCATGAAATCAATTTAAGCGGCAGTTTAGATGATGTCGTCAGGGTTAAACTAACCAATATCTATACCCCCGCCGCACCGCCTGAATTATCGCTTACCAAGCTTTTTAGCGGCAGTATTTCCGCAACCGACAATTATGATATCCTTTTCGAAATCGAAGGATTTAAGGATGCCCAAAAAACGAACCGCATTTTCTATGATACCGCTACTGTTACGACAGGCGTCCCTTTGAATTATAACTCATCATTGCTTACACCCGGGTATTATACGATTACTGAGTACGGGGCGGAGCAGGCTTTCAGTAATGCCAACCCTTTTGATATTCATGAAGCCGTCTTAACGGTTGATGCAAGCGGCGTGACTCTTGACAGTAATAACGGCTTTTGGCTTAACTACGGCGATCATGCGCAGCTTGAACTCACTAATACTTACGAAAAGAAATTCGTCCTGCCGACAGCGCGGCTCACCTTAGAGAAAAAATTCGATTTCACGAATGCACCGGGACTTACGGCGGCTTCTGTTTCCGATATTTCTTTCCTTATTGTCGGACAAGACGGCGCCGATCAAATTTACCGCAAAACCGTTTCTTACAGTGATTTTGAAAATGGCCTGTATGAACTTACCCATCTGCCCGCAGGCAATTATACTGTCAGCGAAAGCGGCGGTCTGGCGGACGAGCACAGCTTAGAGGTCTTGGTTAACGGAATTAGTGTACCTGCTATGCCGATTTGGCAAGACAGTTTGGCTGAAAACGAAATCAAGCATATTGTTTTCGAAAATAAATATGATCTGCTGATTGCCCCGCCGTCACTTAGGGTTAGAAAGTCATTTACCGGTCTTAGTGCTTCGGAAATTCCTGCGGGTATCGAAATTCATATTGACGGGCCGGGTTCGTTTTATGAAGTTCTTGATTTAACTGAACTTTTGAATGATAATTGTTTCTTTACCAATCTTGCTTTGGGGGATTATGTTATTACCGAAAGCGGGGCTTTAGTCACCGGCTTTGATTTGACTACCCTGCCGAACGTAGGGGGGAGTCCCGGGCATATCGCTACTGTTACCATCGGTGATATGAAAGATGAAATAACCGTCACTATCAATAATCAATATACTAAGATACCGCCGCCGACCGCGGATTTGAACATTGAAAAAGTTTTTACGGGAAATCCTAGTCCTGATCCGAATTTCAGCTTTCTTGTTATCGGACAGGATAGTTTATCAAATGAAATTTTCCGCCAAAAAGTATTGTTCAGTGATTTTACGAATGATACTTATGAACTGACAGGACTGCCGATTGGGGATTATAGCGTTACCGAAACAGGCGGGGTCACGGAAGGTTATGATTTAACGGTCGTCCCGTCGCCTGTGCAAACAGTGGTGCTTAATGCTAACGGTACGGAAACCCTCATTTTTGAAAATCAATATACCCCGGTACCGAGCGCCGCGTCTCCGTCATTAAGGATTCGCGAGTTCTTCCATGGGATAAGCAATAGCGAGATACCCTTAGATATTGAAATTACCATCAGCAGTAATACAGGGTTTAATCACACCCTTGATTATGATGCTATCATCAACGAACTGGGAGATTTCACCGGCCTCGACGCGGGAATTTATACAATTATGGAAACCAGCGACAGAATTGTCGCAGGATATGATTTGTATAATACCTCCGTGCTTGCGATGGTGCCGATTATCGTAACCTTGGCAGGTACTGAGCAAAAAACCGTGGTCATCCATAATTATTACCAACAAAATGTCATTCCGCCGACAGCGAAACTTAATCTCACGAAGAATTTCATTCTTCCGCCATCGCTTACGACGGCTTCGCTTTCGGAACTTACTTTTACAGTACTCGGAACAAATCTTAGCGGCGACGAAATTTATCGGCGGCTCGTCTCCTATCCGAATGACTTTAACGGGGATATCTGTGAAATAATCGATTTGCCCGCGGGTTATTATACGGTTACAGAAAGCGGCGGCTTTGCGGACGGCTACAGTTTTAGTACCTCTGTAGACGGAAGCATCTTTAACGACTCTTATTTGGCTGACGGTGAAACTAAGGAAGCGGAATTTACGAATGAATACCAACTTTTACCCTCCATCACACCGCCTGCATTAAGGGTTCGTAAGGCATTCCACGGGCTTAATTCAGGTGAAATACCGGCGGGATTACAAGTTTTGGTCGAAGGACCGGGCGGGNTTAGCGAAATCATTGATTTACCCGAATTAAATAATGATAATGCCGTTTTCTTTAACTTACCGGCAGGTACCTATACAATTTCCGAAATTAATCCTGATGTCCCGGGCTTTAAAATGTCGGCACGATTAAATTCCGCGGGTAATCCGCTATTGCCCGCCACCGTTGATATGACGGGAGTAAATGATGAAATAACAGTTGTTATTGATAATTACTATGAACATGAAACCGGCTCTTTGTTTATCGAGAAAAACTTAGCGGGATTAGCCGCAGACTGGAATGTCGGCACAGGCACTGCCTTTACGGCAATGGTCAAAGATATTGCGGCTAACAATTATCTTTATTTCACTTATCAGCCAAGCAGTAATACATATCTGGCGGTTGGCAACAGCCATTCACCGCTTCCTGCCGGGGCTGTCGAACTTGTGGAATTTTCCGTCGATCATATTGCCAATCTGGAAGGGCTGTGGTCCGACCGCTTTTATCGGGTCGAAGAAACTGCGGGTAATGGTTATGTAACTGCTTACAGCGGAAATAATGTTATCATTCCCGATAATGCCGGCAAGACAGTCGCCGTTATTAATACCTATGGGGCGGCTGTGCCATCGCCGTCACCTTCGCCCTCGCCGTCTCCTAACCCGACACCACAGGCGCAACCGACACCTGCGGGTGAACCCGAAGATATCATAATTTATCCGCAAATTCTCAGTTTAACTGAAGCAGCAAATGCGGGTGCGGGGTCAGGCTCGCCTGCAACAGGGGATAATTCCAATACCTTGCTGTGGTCGTTTATCTTCTGTATCTCCTTAGCAGGTCTGATATGGCAAGGGCTTAACTTCAAAAAAGGGAAAGACAAATGAAAAAATCCGCCCGTGTCGCCCTGATAATTATCTTCGCGGTAGGATTGATAATCAGCGGTTATCAATTACAAAAGGATTTTCGCGAAACGGCGAAAGAAGCTTTGGTCAAAAACGCCCTGCTTGTATACCGCCCGCCGCAAGACAGCGGGGAAGAAGAAATCAGGCAAAGCTTTCTTACGGTTCGGGAAGAGATTAATGATGATATTATCGGATGGTTAAGCATCTTTGATACGCGGATTGATTATCCGCTCGTTAAAGGTACTGACAATGATTATTATTTAAGTCATGATATTTACCGCAATAAGTCCGCATCAGGCAGTCTTTTTGTCGATTACCGCTGCCCTGATGGTTTCGCGGGTACGAATACCATTATTTATGGGCATAATATGCGTAACGGCAATATGCTTTATGATTTGCGCAAATTCACCAATGCGGATTTTTTTAACCGTAATTTAAGTTTTACGATTATCGATGACGACGGTATTCATGTTATGGATATTTTCGCTTTTATGGTTATCCCGGATGATGAAATAATCTATAACCCGCTTGCCGAACCTGAGACTATTATCGCATGGGCGAAAGAAAATGCCGTTAATTATCGTGACCCTGCCGGCGAAGCGGCAAGATTAGTGACGATATCAACATGTGCATATGATTATGAAGACGCCAGGATGGTATTATTGGCGATACCCCAAGCCGCGCTTACAAATACTTCTTTAACCTCTCAATATTATGCTCCTCAAAATCCATAAGCTCCCGCGCCATCTCCACATACATCCCCCGCGCATTCTCATTTTGATTAAGCACTTTACACATCTCCACCACCCCGCGATTACTTCCCTGAATCATTACCTCCGCAAGATGGCCGGTACTGGTATTTAGAAAAGTATTC
>WQST01000200.1 GCA_009787745.1 Lachnospiraceae bacterium | reverse complement strand
AATCACTTTTGCTAACAGCCCGACACAATATGTAGGATATGAAGCGGTTTTGGAGTTACCGAAAGAAAGGCACGAAATGCCGATGCTTTCTTTGGGAAAAACGAAAGATCGTGATGAGCTTAAGAATTTTCTTAAGGATCAGAACGGAATTTTATCCTGGAAACTTGATGGTTTGACAGTGGTGTTGACCTATAATGACGGAAAACTTGCAAAAGCCGTTACCAGAGGAAATGGCGAAATTGGCGAGGTGGTAACAAACAATTTACGAAAGTTTAAAGATCAGATATTGACTATTCCGTTCAAAGGTGAACTGATTATCCGCGGCGAAGCGGTGATTTCTTATTCTGATTTCCACGAAATTAATGAGCAGATTGAAGAAGCGCAGGAGCAATACAAGAATCCGCGAAATCTTTGCAGTGGTTCCGTCAGGCAACTTAATAATGAAATCACCGAGTCAAGGAAAGTAAAATTTTTCGCATTTTCTGTCGTTATGGCTAAGGGGAAATCATTTACTTATCGCCATGAGCAGCTTACATTTTTGCAGGCGCAGGGTTTTAATGTTGTTCAATATGAGATCGTTAATAAAGATAACCTTACCTTAACAATCGAGCGTTATGAGAATGAGGTTAAGGCCTATGACCTTCCCTCTGATGGGTTGGTACTTAGTTTTGATGATATAGCGTATGGCAATGCGCTCGGTGCGACATCGAAATTTCCCCGTGATTCGATGGCTTTTAAATGGGAAGATGAGGTTAAAGAAACGACCCTGTTAGAAATCGAGTGGAGCCCCAGCCGGACAGGTCTGATTAATCCGGTCGCGATTTTTGCGCCGATTGATCTGGAAGGAACGACAGTCAGCCGTGCTTCGGTTCATAATATAAGTATTTTACGAAGCTTAAAGCTGGGTATCGGCGATACCGTTACCGTTTATAAAGCGAATATGATTATTCCGCAAATCGCGGAGAATTTAACAGGTTCGGATACTGTTAAAATTCCCGACGAGTGTCCTGCTTGCGGACGTAAAACAGAACTTCGGAAGATTAATGATGTTCAGTCTCTTTGTTGTCAAAATCCTGATTGCGGTATCAAGAAAATCAAGGCTTTTACCTTGCTGGTCAGCCGTGATGCGCTAAATATTGCGGGGATGAGTGAAGCGACATTAGAGAAATTTATAAGTAAAGGTTTTATCCGCACTTATGCCGATTTATTTTATCTTGAAAACTTTAAAGATGAGATAACCGCAATGGAAGGTTTCGGGAAAAAGTCGTATGAAAATATTAAAAAGAGCATTGAAACGGCGCGCAAGACGACTTTACCGCGGCTTATTTATGGGCTTGGGATTGCGAATATCGGGGTTGCGAACGCCAAAGTGCTATGCCGTGAATTTGATTATAATATAGAAAAATTGCGCGGTGCTAAAGTAGATGAACTTAGCATGATTGAAGGAATAGGGGAAGTGATTGCCGCCTCGATATGCGTATATTTTAATGATGAAAATAGATGGGGGGAGCTTGATAAACTGCTTAGTGAACTTAATATTGAAGAGACTAAAATAACAGACGTTAATCAAGTTCTGAAAGGGATGAATTTCGTAATTACAGGGAGTTTGAATCAATTAAGCCGTAGTGAACTTAAAGAAAAAATTGAGGAAAGCGGCGGCAAAGTGACAGGTTCGGTGACGACGAAAACGACTGCTTTAATAAATAATGATAGTTTGTCCTCTTCATCAAAGAATAAAACTGCCCGTGAGTTAGGGGTTCGGGTTATGACGGAAGAAGAGTTTATTGCGGAATATTTATGAGGAGAAAAGACAATGCCAATAAAAATACAGAGTGATTTACCTGCAAAAGAAATTCTTGAAAATGAAAATATTTTCGTAATGGATGAGATGCGGGCGCTCAAACAGGATATTCGTCCGTTAAAAATTTGTATCCTAAATTTGATGCCTGTTAAGCAAGATACAGAACTTCAATTACTGCGCGGGCTTTCTAATACACCGCTGCAAATTGATGTAACTTTTATGAAGATCGAAAATCATAAATCACAAAATACGTCAAGCAACCATTTGAACAAATTCTATGATACATATCGTAATTTAAGGGGACAAAAATTCGACGGTTTAATTATAACAGGCGCTCCGGTCGAGCAGATCGAGTTCGAAGACGTCGATTATTGGCAGGAATTATGCGATATAATGGCATGGTCAAAAATTAATGTGACTTCGACTTTTCATATTTGCTGGGGTGCGCAGGCGGCTCTTTATTTTCATTACGGAATTAAGAAGAATCTTTTACCCGAGAAATTATTCGGTGTCTATGAACACGAAGTTCTTCACCGAAAAGTTCCTTTAGTAAGAGGATTTGACGATTATTTCATGCTTCCCCACAGCCGTTATACAACTATTGATGAAGACGCGCTAAATATGAATAGTGCAATTAAAGTTTTGGCTAAGTCGAAGCTTGCGGGGATATCCTTATGTATAAGCGACGAGGGCAAGCAGATTTTTCTTTTCGGTCATCCTGAATATGACCGGCTGACACTTCATAATGAGTATCTACGAGACAAAGATAAGGGGATCACGATTAAAGTACCGTTTAATTATTATCCCCACGATGATTATCTAAAAACCCCTGATTTACAATGGCGTTCCCATAGTAATAATTTGTATAGTAATTGGATAAATTATTATGTCTATCAGCAGACGCCGTATGAGTTATAAATAAATTACTAATAAATCCTTATTCAGAGTTTTCATTATTTTTGTATGAATCGGGTGCGTTGGTTTCGTCAAGCACCAGTTCTTCATCGCGGTGGCTCTTAGCATCGACGAGATATTTTTTCGTGGCAAAGATAGCGGCAATAGCGATGATTCCAAGCAGCATATCAATCGTGCCTTCATGGTATAATACCAACTGGCGGGCAATCGTAAACAGGAGTACTTCGATAACCGCTTCAGGGGTATGCCTTAAGAGCATCTTGGTAAACTCAACACCGATAACAAAAATAAATAATAATGACAAAGTTTCCTTAAAGTCTTTTTCGATTATTACCAGTTCAAACCCTGCCAGGTCGAATCCTGTTTCAATAACTTTTAAGGCAATGATAACCAATAGCATAGCGGCAATGATAATTTCAAAAATTTTGGCAATACGATCAAGATAATTAAAGGCTTTTTTACTTTTCATAATGTCTCCGTTTGAGTTTGGTGATAACGTCATTCATACGTCATTATATCATAAGATTACGTTTGACAAAACCCTTTATTTTAGTGTAAAGTTATTTCATGACTCTAAAACCATATGATCCTTTTGCGTAAAGAGAATACTAAAATTTAAGGAGAACACTATGAGCAACTCAAAGCCCAACACCCCATTAGTCACACATATTTACACTGCTGACCCGTCAGCGCATGTTTTTGAAAACAAAATTTATATTTATCCGTCACACGATCTAGAAAATGGGGGACTTGATGATGGTACAGGTGATCACTTCCGAATGGAAGATTATCATGTTTTATCCCTCGAAGATATCGGCGCACCCTGTATCGATCATGGCGAAGCTCTGCATATAAAGGACGTACCCTGGGCAAGCGAGCAAATGTGGGCTCCTGATATTGCTTTTAAGAATGGAAAATATTATTTTTATTTCCCTGCGAAAGACAAAGAGGGCATCTTTCGTATCGGAGCCGCCGTCGGCGACCGTCCTGAAGGCCCTTTTAAAGCGGAAGCTAATTATATCGAAGGAAGTTATAGCATTGACCCTGCGGTTTTCGTCGATGATGATGAAAAAGCATATTTAATTTGCGGGGGACTCTGGGGCGGTCAGTTAGAGAAATGGCAAACAGGCTCATATGTTAAAGGGGCAAGCGACATGGTTGCGGGGGCGGATGGCCCGCAAGGCAAACAAAACGCGCTCGGACCTGTAATTGCGCGAATGAATGACGATATGTTATCTTTTATGGAAACCCCGATTGAAGTTAAAATTCTTGACGAAAACGGTGAACCCTTAAAAGCGGACGATAACGACCGAAGATATTTTGAAGGGCCGTGGATGCATAAGTTTAACGGTAAATATTATTTATCATATTCAACAGGAGATACACATTATATCGTTTATGCCGTAAGTGATAATCCATACGGGCCTTACACTTATAAAGGGCGGATTTTAGAACCGGTCGTCGGCTGGACGACCCATCATTCCATTATCTCATTTAAAGATAAATGGTATTTATTTTATCATGACAGTACCATGTCAGGCGGCGCAACCCCGCTTCGTTGCGTTAAATATGCGGAGCTTACGATTGATGAAGACGGAACAATCACGACGCTACGGACATAAACGCGAATTAATTCAATAACTCATAATTTAGCAAAGCAATCAATAACTGCCCTTGATTATTCGGGTGAATAATATCAAAATTCAAATTCATCTGTGACAAATCAAGATGATAGTTCATGTATTTGCTTAGGTCAGGTTCATTAAAAAAGGCGGTATAAACGTCGGCAAGATAAAAATCATGGTCGGCTTGTATCGCCTTTATTATATTATTAATAGCGAGTGTATACGTTTCGGCTTCGCTTGATAAAGCGATGTTTAACCCCAGCAATTCATCGGGAATCGGGTTATAGAGTGTATTAACAATGATGACCGCATTCTCGGTATTATCTTCGAGCCACACAATTATTTCTTTAAATTCTAGTTCGAAGCCGGTGATACCGCGTTCAATCTCTTCTTTAAGTTCAGCCGGCAAAGGGTCTGATATAAT
>WQST01000199.1 GCA_009787745.1 Lachnospiraceae bacterium | reverse complement strand
GGACTTGGCTATTTGATAATTTATGGTTCACAGGTATTTCAGCTTAACTTAGTTATTACCTCAATAATTATTCTATGCTTTATTGCGATTGGATTTTATCAGATTATTCAATTTCTGGAGCATTATTATAAAAAGAAGATATGATTTTTTTGCAGAAAAATTATATAGCGAAAACATCGGTTTACCTGAATACCGATGTTTTCGCAAATTTCAGTAAATCATTAACTGTCACCGCTCTTCTTGCGCTTCTTTACGCATTCTGTGAGCAAATATTCGATCTGCCCGTTAAGCGAGCGGAAATCATCCTCAGCCCAGGCATTAAGCTCTTTCCATAATGAGGCTTGCAAACGGAGCGGCACTTGTTTTTTATTTTCCTTGTTTTCTTTATCCATACATATCCTTGATGCTAATACAATGAACCGCTGTTTACAATCGGCTGAACATCGCGATTACCGCACAGAACCACCAACAAGTTAGATACCATCGCGGCTTTACGCTCTTCATCGAGGTTTACAATATTCGCATCGCTTAAGCGGGAAAGTGCCATTTCAACCATTCCGACCGCACCGTCAACAATCATGTGACGAGCATCGACTACCGCTGAGGCTTGCTGCCTTTGGAGCATTGCGGCGGCGATTTCGGGGGCATATGAAAGATTAGTAATTCTTGCTTCGGTTATTTCCAGTCCCGCGATTTCGACTTTCGCCTGAATCTCTTCTTTCAGACGATTGGCGACTTCATCGCTGCTGCCGCGCAGTGATTTTTCATTACATTCTTCCCCGTCATTGCCAACTACGTCATAGGGATAAAGACGAACGATATTCCTTAATGCCGAGTCACATTGAATTGAAAGGAATTCTTTGTAGTTATCAACATTAAAGACTGCTTTGGCAGTGTTGGTGACTTTCCAGATAACGACGATTCCGATAATAATCGGATTGCCGAGTTGGTCATTGATTTTCTGCATATCGTTATTTAGGGTCATTGCTTTTAAAGAGATTTTCTTTTTCTTCGCCGTACTTGCGCCAACATTCAGCGATAGTTCTCCCGCATTTACTTTTACCTGCTTCTCAGGGGCGCCGACCTGCGCACTATAGGCGGCATTCTCTGATGCGGGATTTACTGCCACGACTAAGGGATTGACCTGAAAAAAGCCTGCTCCTTTAAGGGTACCGTGGTACTTGCCGAAGAAAGTCAAAACATAGGCTTCATTGGGACCTAAAATTTTGAGTCCTGCGAATATTATCGGACCGACTAAAAATGCGTATAACGCTGAAACAATTAATAAGATTATCGCAAAAGCATTCGTTCCGTCGCCTTCAAGCATCATAATCGAGATAATAAACAATACGCAAAATGCAATAACCGCCAGGATGTTTAGCATCAAACACGGCATCCCGGGTAATGATTTACAGCCTTTTTCCTCATAGATCATCTTTGTGTTATTATTATCAGACATTTTAATTCCTCCTTATGTATTTATTTGATATCAATTTGATATCATCATTATATCGCTTTTTATTCTATATGTCAAGTAAAAAATTGTGCTTGCTTAAAAAACAAATTCCAGCTATAATTGACTAGGTGTTAAGAAATTGTTAAGCAAACCATGCTTCCGTGGCTCAGTTGGTAGAGCAACGCATTCGTAATGCGTAGGTCGCCGGTTCAAATCCGGCCGGGAGCTTTTTGATTTTAGGCAGTAAATACAAGGGATTGACGGTGCTTAATACAAAAATATAACACCCCGCAAAGGGGTGATTTTTATTGTTTGTGTCTTATTCGTGTCTTACAGCCAACGAAAAGGGTATTTCTATGCTCTTTTTAACCGTTTTGATTTTGCCGGGCGAGCCTAACCCGGCTTGATGTCAGAACATTTAAGAAAATGCCGTCTACTCTGCCAGAGCTTAGGACGGCTTCCACTTTTTACAGTCTCCAAGTACTGCTGCCGATTGGAAATAATAAGAGCGACCGCTAAGCCGCTCCTAGAGGTTGATTTAGATTATAGAATCAAGCGGGACATAACCGCCCTTTGAATTTTCCTCACGGCCACGAAGTATAATTGCTTTTTCTTCTTCTATTAAGTCAGTTTCAATAATCGGATTCTCTGCTTGCGAAGATGAATTTGTATTCATAAGTATTAATCCCAGTTAATAGCGTTGTGGGAAATTGTTTCCCCACTTCTATAATCATCCATTGCGGCAATATGAGTAGTAATATCATCCGGTGTTGTTATATCATCGGGAGCAAGGCTTTTAATGAGTTCAAAAACAAGAGATTGTTCACGTTCTGTTAGTAAGTCGAAAACTTGAAAAGCCTGTCTTTTTACTGTATCAATCATGATTACACTCCTTTATACACTTCCCCGCGTGGGGATATTTTTTCAATAAGCACAGTATTATCATCTGGATATGAAAACACTATGCGCCAGTCGCCAACTCGTAGCCTGTAAATTTCGGTATGCCCCTGCAATTTCTTTATATCGCCTTTAGGTATACCCATAATGCCATGCTTTATTCTTTGCTTTGTAGAAGCATCCAAACGCTCTAATGATTTTACCGCTTGCTTGTAATAAACTATATTCAAGAATCACCGTCCTTTTCTTTATCACGCTCCACCGCTTCATCAATCGCACGATTAACGAAACCGTTTAATGATTCGCCCCGATTGGCGGCATGGTCCTGTAGGTCGGCTTTACGACCTTTTTTAACTTGTATTCTCAAATCGTCATAAGCTTTGCGAGCGTAATCATTTTTAACTTGTGCAGTTGTTTTTACTTTTGGTCTTGGCATGGTATTACCTCCTGCGTAAATTATATCAAAAATTAACATCAATGTACATGTACGTTATGCACAAATAATCTCACTTAATTTTGTGAAGTATCACAATTGAAATACATGTCCGGTAATACATTATGGATAAATTAATCATCACTCAAAAAGAGGAAAAGGCTGTTACCATGACAACCCGAATTGATAAAGCAATACAGGAACAATATCAGTAAAAACAAATCGTTCCCGAAACGAATTGATTGGAATAGCTCTGCAATACGCGCTTGATAATATGGAAATAAAACGTAAGTGACGATTTTATTTGTGTTCACATATCATTCTATGCTATATTATTATTAGCTTAGAGATGTTTTTTTCTCCGTAAATGGTGTTATAATAATGTTACGGTGTCATCTCATGCAAAGGTCATTATGAAGATTAATTAATTATAGCGTACAAATTGTAAACTTTGCGTAATGATTAATTTGAATGTATACCATGAATATAAGCGGTAATGTGCGGCACTTTTGCCTGACTGCCAAAGAGTTTGGCGATAAGTTAACATCACCCTTCGGAGACAGAAAATGTTAAAATCACTTGGGATTAATGCGTGGAAAGAAGAAACTTTAGCAGATTTAGCGGATAAAATATTAAGTATTTCATCTAAACCGCTTGTGCTTATTGATGGCAAGGCGGGGGCGGGGAAAACATCTTTTGCCGTGAAGCTTGCTGAATTTTTAAACGCAAATTTAGTTGCATCTGATGATGTCGCTTGGTGGTCAGACCCAATTCATTGGGATGAAGAAATGTTAAACGGGATTATTGAACCATGGCTTAATGGAAAAAATGCGGCTTACACGCCGTCAGGATGGATAAAGAAGCATCGTGACGGATTTATTGAAGTAGATTCTGGCAAAGCATTGATAATTGAGGGCTGCGGGACTTGTCGGAAAACACTCCGCAAAGTTGCAAACTTTTCTATTTGGATAGACACCGATTCTGAAATCTCCAGAGAGCGAGTAATTAATCGTGACATTGCTAAGGGGGAAAACGGCGGTACGCTTGAATCAGTAACTGAATTTACCGACTGGTGGGAATCAATTGTAGATCCCTTTCTATTAGAGGAAGAAGCTTGGAAATATGCGGATTTGATAGTTAGCGGTAGTCATTCGGATATAAATTCTGACGTGTTATGTTTTGCCCTTTACAAGCGCGATTTACTGTATTGAAATGCACCGTTACATTTTCAGAGCGTGATATTTCAAATTTTGAGAACCCTCTTTCCTTGATGTGCAGGAGTATGGCAACAATCGGGCGATGTTACAAAAAATTTTTCTGAATAGGTGCTTTTGTTCTTTTCACAATACAAGCAACAACAGGGCCGGCGGTATCAGTTATCTCTCGCCAACATCTATGTCACCCATAATATACTGCCATCTGGGCTTAATATGGATATACACGGTAATCGCTTTCTTCGGACACTTATTAACGCAACGATAGCAAACAGTACAGTTGTTCAAGTGTTGTATTTGCCCTTCGTGGTTTGCCAAGTTTTTCATTGGACAGATTTTTATGCATATGTTACAAGCTGTGCAATCTTGATGGATTCTCACGCCATTCATCAGCTTTTTTTCAAGTCTAACAGGTTTAATATCCTTAGTATTCCTTTGCCACGGCTTTCCTTGGAAATATCCCAAAAATTCTGATAGCTTTGAAAAACCACGCTTCTTCACAATACCTTTTTTGATATTGTTGCAGACAATATTCATTTTTTTGTAGGCTTTCTCGATGTGTTTTTGCTTGGAATGTTCTGTAGGTTTGAATAATGTCCAAAATATAGGGATATTTCCCATATTTTGTTGCATATTAAAATGCTCTGCATAAATTACTTCTATTGCACCTTCTTCAAATAAATCAGTAAATACCCTTGCACCATCACCCGAAAACGCCTGCTGAGTTACAAGAATAATTACTTTTTTTCCGGTCAAATCTGTAATATGACTATGCACAAACTCCCTCATAATTCGAGGTACTCTTGAATTATATATTGGGTAGCAAAACGCTATTG
>WQST01000198.1 GCA_009787745.1 Lachnospiraceae bacterium | reverse complement strand
CTTACCGTACAACTTAGAGCAGACAGTAAGAAAGCTTATCTTGCCTCGCTTGATGAATTGGAAGAAACTATAAAAAGGCTACGGGAACATTTCAGGCTTCTGACAGGCATCGTTCCCGTCCCGTCCGGTACCCCTATAGGGGTGTCGGCTAACTAAATAGGAGACAATATGAAGTGCCCCACAGTTTTGTAAATCGTGGATTTACCTGTAAACTATTAATCGAAAGAGTTAATGGTAACAGGGATTACCGCATACAAAAAGGAGGTCACTATGAATAGTATAGTTTACGTTGGAATGGATGTTCATAAAGAAAGTTTTACAGTTTGCTGCTACACATTTGATACCGATGAGACTAAGTACCAACAAAAAATAGCTCCAGATTATAAACTGGTGTTAAAGTATATTGATGGATTAAGAAGAAAATTTCCTGAAGATACAGAATTTATATGCGGATATGAAGCCAGATGTTTAGGCTATACCCTATACCGTCAGCTTACTGGACAACATTAAATGTGTTATATTAGCTCCTACAACAATGGCTGTAAAAAATACCAGAAGGGTCAAAACAGATAAACGTGATGCTGGGAATATTGCTAGATGTTTAGCATTTCGCACATATAGTGCGGTATATGTACCGACGAATGAAGACAATGCTGTAAAAGAATTTATTCGGATGAGGGATGATCAAAAAAAGATGTTGAAAAGTATCAAGCAACAAATCTTAGCCTTGGTATTACGGTTGGGACATCGCTTCGAGGGTGGTAAAACATACTGGACGATAGTTTATATGAAATGGTTGAAATCACTAAAGCTAGAGGGTGTTTTTCAAGAAACATTAAATGAGTATCTCATCACTTATACATATCTAATAGATAAAATTGAGCGATTAGATAATCGAATTGAGGAATTAGCAAAAGATGTAAAGTATGATGAAAAAGTTAAAAATCTAAGTTGCTTAATTGGGATAAAAACACATACTGCTCTTTCAATGGTGGTAGAGGTTGGTGATTTTTCAAGATTTGCCAAAGCAGAAAAATTTGCCTCGTTTTTGGGTCTAGTACCAGGTGAAGATACTAGCAGTGAGAGGCAAAATAGATTGGGGATTACAAAAGCTGGAAATGGTCATTTACGTCGTTTGCTTGTTGAAGCGGCACAAGGATATACTATGGTTTGAACTATCTACGATCCACCTCTGTTGACAAAGCAATATATCCTTTGATTCACGCTAGGAGACGGTAGAGTTCATGGCGGACCATTGACCTGTTGGCAGGGAAACCTGATCCACGTATAACAGAGTGGCCAATGCCGGGAACTGTTAAGTCTGAGGCTCTGCCTCTGTACCCATGGGCGTTAAAAAACTAAAAAGAAAGGAAAAAGTGATTTTTTGAAAGTTGTACTTGACAAAAGGTCACTTCATAACAGGTGAAAGATGACTAAAAAAAATTTTGGAACCATTATATTATTTTCACTTTTCATACTGACAGCTTGTACAAACCATGAAATACAGCAACTGCGTGAGGAACATCCACCGCTCGTTGCAGCGTTCATCGTGGACGGGACTATGAACGGTTTGGCACCTGAAGCATATATCCCATTCATACCATCCGATATAATGAATCGAGCTGTTGCCGAACATAGCGCATATGCTATTGTATCTGTCAGTAAATCGCCGAAACTATTCCGGTCGGTCATCCCCGAATTTACGGCAGTCACTGAGTCACAATGGAGGACGGATCATGCTTTTTACCTCGGCCAATTACGAACAGACTTAAGGGAAAAATCAAAACCACAGGAAGAAGGCTTAGACTTAATTCAAGCAATCTCAATCGCAACCAATTTCGTTAATGCCACCGCAAAAGATTTCGATTATGAGGTTGAGAAGGTAATAGTTATTGTTTCAAGTTTTTTGACAGTTGACGGGGAATTCGCATTCAACGACAATAATGTACACGCCTATTTCAAAGGGGACAGAAACTTGATTAATGACAGAGTGGATACTACAGTAAGTTATCTTTTAGAAAATAACATTGTCAGCGATTTATCTGGAATATCCGTGTATGCAATGGTAGGTCAAACCTCGCCTCCCCAATCGACTTTATCATCTAATCAACGGAACCTGTTATGGAATTTCTTTGAAACCTTATTTACGGAGGCAAATGCAAAAGCTGTAACAAAAATAGCGGGGAATACCGGCGTCAGTAGTAGTAGTATTCTTCCGGTTGTTACTGTTAAATTTCCCAAAGAGGAAGGCATTACATTTGGGAATATAGATGATGAAAATGATGATGGACAACCAGACTTAGGTGAAGTGGATGAATCTGAGAGCGAAATTTGGTTTTTAGGTGAGGAAAAAGTACGATTTATTCCTGATACAGATACTTATGATGATCCCGAATATACTATTAAAATTCTTTTACCAATTGCTGAATGGTTATTACAACCAAAGAATACGGAAACCTCAATACTACTTGTTGGATGTACCGCAGGAGATACTAATAACGATTTCACACTAAATTTGTCGCTGGCTAGAGCCAACGCAGTAAAATCGTCATTAGAGGCACTAGGCGTATCGACAGATCGGCTAAAAGCAATCGGTTTGGGAAGCGACAATATATGGCATATTTCGGGGCTTAAATTAAGTGATCCTCTTTCTCAAATGAACAGACAAGTTGTTTTAGTGCAATCTGACAGCGAAACCGCCATGAAAATTTTAGCCAAATATGAACTTCCATAAATAAAAGTTCTAAGGCATTGGCTGGGTTTCAAGTAGCCGCAGCACATTGCGATTACAAGAATGAATCTAAAGACTTATGATGTAAAGGGTACTTCAAATATGAATACCACTAAATCATAAGCAATCGGCTTGTCTGCGGCACATTCAAGCGTTTGCAGACAGGGGGTGATAACCCAAAATCATACCTTACAAGGTGCTGCAATCGCCCTGTATGCTTCGGCTACTAATACTGCGGGGATAGAAGTATACCCCGAAGTAATCACAAGCGGCTATACGCCGTTGGAAGGAGGAAAATGGAAGCTATAACTTACTATCGGCGCGGTGATTATTTATTCCCAAATATTATTCTAAGCGAACCGCCGCCCGAAACAGTCCCGCCGCTTGGGGTTTACGGCTTGAAACGACAAAAATACTTAAAAGAGCATCGTCCAATACTTTACTCAAAATTGTTGCTCTCGGAACGGCTCTACCCGCATTTGCGAGAAACGGATGAGGCGGCGGCACACCGCTTGGCGGTAATAACCGACCGTTATCAAGCGGAGGAAATCATCAACGAACTTATTTACGAATAATCCGGCAAAGCGGCGAGCGTCTTCAATCCAGTCATCGCTTTAATATTATCACGAATTTAGATATTACTCAATCTAAAAATTGGTTTTAGGTGACCCCAATCTTGGGGACACCTCTCAATAAGCTCAACTTTGAGCCGTTGCCAAGAGCATTAAAAATGATAAAACATATAATGGCAAAATATTAAAGATGACTCCCCTTTTCGGGGAGTCATCACCGCAGAATCTTCCGTGACCCTGTGGACGCAGGTCCACAGGGTCGTCAGCGCATTTACCGCCAAGCATACATTCATTCGCCTTTGCGCTTTCAATTTCATCCAACAATCGCTGTGATTTATGTAATTAAATCCGCGATTAGTTTTGCGGTTTTACCTGTAATTCTTGCCGTAACATCAACCCTGCCTGCAACCCGATATCAAAGGCCAGTTCCTGAAGGCTCCCGCCGGCGTTAATAATATCCTTCCAAAACTCTTCCGTTACGATTTCTTTTTCACTTTCGGTATTACATTCATCCCACTTGTCATAAGATAAAACCCGATCACGGAAATTGTATAGGCCATTATACAGATTTTCTGTGTGCCGATTGTACCGTTCTTCCAATGTCCCTCCATCAGGACGCGTAAGCTCGCTTCCCCGGCGGATAAACTCGCCTATTTGCTGCAGACTTACCCTTTTCCAAAAATCAGTACCGTACATAATATCCCTCCAACCAAATTTCAGTATCGTTATTAACGACACTTGTTTCCTCACAGAACTACCTCATAGGGCTGTAAAACAAGCCCTATGTTTCGTTCCGGAGAAATCAAAAACGGGACGTAAGTGTACTTATCCACACTTAACGCCCCGCCGTTATTCTGATGAGAAGAACCTTACGAACGGCACTTCATTACTTGCCAACAGCAAAGTTTGGCTTTATAATAAAAAATGCGTATGCCGCAGATTCTTTCTGTATGTGTGGAAGTGAGATTTCCATACCTGCCCGGCAGAGTTCGTACCTCTATCGGGCGGCATACGTTGTTTTTGATTTCTCAACTACAAAACTATATTAACATAACTATTTCGCCATTGCAAACAGAAATTAATATCAGTGATATTAATGCCTTTGCTTTTAACTAAGCGCAATTTTGCGCTCAGTAAAATAGCGCGAAATCCTGATGTATCCAACTATGGACAGAACGAGCGAGAGCGTAAATTTGCGTCGCTCCGCCCAGCCAAACTTTGAATATGTTCGATTTATTATTTTCGACCTTGAGTTTCGTCCTATTTTGTTTTTTCCTCTGTCACCAGAATATCAGCCCTATTTTGTTGCTTAACCAGCCAATCCATAAAATCACTCAAACGCATTTCCTCGCGTTTAACTTCGCCCTTTAGTTTTACCGCTTCTTTGCGGAAAGCATCAAACGCTTCCTTAAAGGCCGCCGTCTTTTCGGCGGCCTTTCCTTTTCGGAGCTTCCTTAGACGATTATACCAATAATAATATGCCGCTTCATCAAGCTGTTCGAGCCGGTCGCCTTTCACCCGCCCGTCAAATTCCCGCTTGGCTGAAACGGCTTGTTTCTTGCG
>WQST01000197.1 GCA_009787745.1 Lachnospiraceae bacterium | reverse complement strand
TGTTTGCCGATATTCGCACGGATACTTACAATATTGACCCGCTGGCAGTGAGAGCCTGTATTACAGAAAAGACGAAGGCTTTAATTGCCGTTGACTATACTGGTCAATCGGTGGAATTGGATGAATTAGCAGATATTTGCCGTGAAAATAATATGGTTTTGATTGAAGACGGCGCCCATGTGATTGGGACGAGGTATAAGGGGAAAGCGAATGGGTCGATTGCGGATATGACGACATTTAGTTTTCATCCTGTTAAGACAGTTACAAGCGGTGAAGGCGGTGCGGTGCTGACTAATAATGAAGAATATTATCGGCGGTTAATACTTATGCGTGAGCATGGAATAACAAGAAATGCCGCGCAGCAAGAGAAAGAATCGCATGGCGGGTGGTATTATGAGCAAATCGCGCTTGGCTTTAATTATCGTTTAACCGATATACAAGCGGCATTATTAAGCAGTCAACTTGATAAGTTACCGCTGTTCAGTAAGAGACGTAAGGAGATAGTCGCCCGTTATGAACAGGCTTTTGCCGGTCTTAAAGGAATTGCACTACAAAAGGAAATAAAAGAATCGGATACGACAAGGCATCTATATGTAATACGTGTTTTGGCTGATGAATTAAGTATTGGGCGGCGGGAATTTTTCGATGCTTTAGCGGCGGAAAATATTTGCTGTAATGTTCATTATATACCTGTTTATTATCATCCGTATTATGAAAAACGCGGATATCGCAAGGGGCTTTGCCCGAATGCGGAACAGATCTATGACGAATTAATATCATTGCCGCTTTATTACGGTATGAGCGATCAAGATGTTTCAGATGTAATTAATGCGGTAAGGAAGATTGCGATTTATTATATGAAGCAATAGGTAAATCATGAAATTAAGCATAATCGTGCCGGTTTATAATATGGCGGCGGGCGGAAAACTTGAATATTGCCTTAATTCCTTGATTGCGCAAACAATCGATGATTTTGAAATTATCGCTGTTGACGACTGTTCAACCGATACTTCCCGTGAAATCATAAAGGATTACGAAAAGCGTTACCCCGAAAATCTGAAAGCCATTTTTTCCCCGGTCAACAAAAGGCAGGGGGGGGCAAAGAACTTAGGTTTAAGTATTGCCCAAGGTAAATGGATTGGCTTTATTGATGCTGATGATTGGATAACCCCGGATTTTTATGCGCGGCTGATTAAAAAAGCCGAAGAAACCGGAGCCGATATCGTTGGTTGTGATTATAGCCTAACTAATAAACATAGTATGGAAGTCGGCAAAATTGTCGCCGCCAATAAACCGGAACAGACAGGGAAGTTAAATAAGGATAAATACCGTTCTTTGATTCTGGATGGCGGAAGCTTAGTAGTAAAAGTTTATCGCCGCGAAATCATTCTTGATTATCCCAATCGCTTCCCGGAAAACATTTTTTATGAGGATAATGCCATTGGTAATTCATGGCTGATGCGGGCAAAGCATTTCGAATATCTTTCGGAACCGCTTTATTATTATTATCAACACGATGCATCAACTGTTCATACGATTACGGAATCGCGATGCCTTGACCGGATGGAAGCATCGCGGATAATGATAAAGGAAGCCAAAGAATTTAACTTTTATGATGATTATCTGCCGGAATTAGAATACAAGTTTACCTTGCTTTTTTATATCAATACAATTTTCTCTTACCTGCGCGGGGTTAAATTTTCGCGATATGAATTTGTCAGGAATATCGGTTTGGAAATGAGACAGTACTTTCCGAATTTTAGGGGAAATGAATATTTCATTAAACGGCATGATGCGGAAGTGAAAAAGCTGATTAATATGCATATGCGCTCACCGCTTATATTTATTATATACTTTAAACTGTTATGGTTTTATAGGGACTTACGGAAAAAATGAAGAAATCAATCGCCATCATCACCGCCCGCGGCGGAAGTAAAAGAATACCGAAGAAAAACATCAAGGACTTTTGCGGTCGGCCAATGATTTATTATGCAATTGACACAGCCCTTAAAGCAGGGGTTTTCAATCATGTTATGGTTTCGACCGACGATGCGGAGATTGCGGAAATAGCGAAAAGTTTTGGCGCAGAAGTTCCGTTCATGCGCTCTTTAGTGACGTCAGGTGATTTAGCGACAACAGATGATGTGTTGACGGAAGTACTTAAAGAATATCAAATACGCGGGGAAATGTTTGATAGCTTTTGTTGTATTTATCCGACATGCCCTTTGCTTAAGGCCGAGCGGCTTCGCGAAGCGATGGCGATGCTTTCGGAATGTGACGGGGTAATCCCGGTGGTGCGATTTTCGTATCCGCCGCAACGGGGAATTTACGTTGCGGAAGGCAGGATCGAGCGTATTTATCCCGAGCATTATAAAACCCGTTCGCAGGACCTTAAGCCGATATACCATGACAGCGGTCAGTTTTATGCTTTAAGGGCGGATGCTTTTCTGGCGGCGGGAACTCTTAATGTCCCGAACCTTAAAGCGATGATATTGTCAGAAATGGAAGTACAGGATATCGACACGGAAGCAGATTGGGAATTAGCAGAACTAAAATTCAAAAGGAATCAAAATGAATAAGACTATCAGTATTGGAAATCGGACTGTCAGCCAAGACAATCCGACATTTATCGTTGCAGAAATATCGGGCAATCATAACGGCGATTACAATCGGGCAGTAGAAATAATCCATGCCGCCAAAGAAGCCGGGGCAGATGCGGTCAAACTGCAAACATATACTGCCGATACAATCACTTTAGATTGTGACAATGAGCATTTTAAGCTAAACCGCGGTACTATTTGGGACGGGACAACCCTCCATGCCCTTTACCGCGAGGCTTTTACGCCATGGGAATGGCAGGCGAAGCTAAAAGAAGAAGCGGAGAAATGCGGTTTGATTTGCTTCTCATCGCCATTCGATTTTACGGCGGTTGACTTTATGGCTGACCTGAAAATGCCCGCGTACAAAATCGCTTCCTATGAAATTAATGATATCCCTTTAATCCGTAAAGCGGCATCACAACAAAAACCGATTATTCTGGCAACAGGGATTGCTTATCAGGAAGATATAAGTCTGGCGCTGAAAGCTTGTCATGATGCCGGTAACGAAAATGTGATTTTGCTTAAATGTGTATCCGCCTACCCCGCTTTTTATGAAGATATTAACTTAAAAACAATCCCTGCTCTTGCGGCTGAGTATGATTGCCTGACGGGACTGTCCGATCATACCCATGGCGGAATCGTTGCGCTCGGCGCGGTGACTCTCGGTGCGGTTATGGTCGAAAAGCATTTGACCCTTAAGCGTTCTGACGGCGGGCCCGACGCCGCTTTTTCGATGGAGCCGGCGGAGTTCGCCGAGATGGTTAAGGGGATTCGTACACTTGAATTAGCTTTAGGAAGCTCAGAATATAACCTGACTCCTAAGCAGGTAAAAGAACGTCAGGGTTCGCGTTCGCTTTTCGTTGTCCGTGATATCGCCGCCGGCGAAATTCTCACTCCTGAAAACATCCGCTCAATCCGCCCCGCGGCAGGGCTTCACCCGAAGTATTATGACGAAGTGCTGGGCAAAACGGCTTTATTTGATATAGCAAAAGGCACTCCCCTAAGTAAAGATATGTTTAGTTAAGTTCGGATGACGAGAGCGGAAGGAGAATCCTATGCAAAAGTACATAATGTCTCTTGATCAGGGTACCACAAGTTCCAGATGCATTATCTTTGATCACTCAGGTAATATTATTAGCTTGGCGGGGCAGGAATTTCCGCAAATTTTCCCTAATTCGGGTTGGGTTGAGCATGACCCGGTGCAGATATGGTCGTCACAGCTGGCTGTCATGAAGGGTGCTCTGACTAAGGCATCACTTACCGCCGCCGATATTAAATCCATCGGTATCACCAATCAACGTGAGACCACGGTTATTTGGGACAAAAAAAGCGGCGTGCCGATTTACAACGCTATCGTTTGGCAATGCCGCCGGACCGCCGAAATGGTTGAAGAACTTAAGAATTGCGGTATGTCTGATTATATCCGTGAAAAAACGGGGCTGGTACCCGACGCGTATTTCAGTGCCACGAAAATTGCCTGGCTTCTTGATAATGTGGAAGGAGCAAGAACCCGTGCCGAAGCGGGGGAACTTATCTTCGGGACAATCGATACCTGGCTTATTTGGAATCTGACAGGCGGAAAACTCCATGTCACAGACTATACCAACGCCTCACGGACGATGCTGTTTGATATCCATAATTTATACTGGGATGAAAAAATACTGGATGCTCTTAACATTCCGAAATGTATCCTTCCTAATGTGCATCCGTCGAGTTATCACTTCGGTGAAACCGACCCGTCCATTTTGGGCACATCGATTCCGCTTACCGGAATCGCAGGGGATCAGCAAGCGGCTCTTTTCGGTCATTGCTGTTTCGAAAAAGGCGATGTAAAAAATACATACGGAACAGGCTGTTTTTTACTCATGAATACTGGTAAAGAAGCCATAAAATCCCGGCACGGGCTAATTACAACGATCGCCGCAACAATGTCGGATAATGTCGATTATGCTTTGGAAGGCAGTGTTTTCGTCGCGGGAGCGGCGATTCAATGGCTTCGTGACGGGATGCGGATGATTAAAAGCGCGGCGGAATCAGAGGATTATGCCGAAAAAGTCGCCGATACCGAGGGGGCCTATTTAGTCCCTGCTTTCACAGGGCTTGGTGCGCCGTACTGGAATCCCTATGCCCGCGGTATCATGGTCGGGATAACGCGTGGGTTTACGAAAGAACATTTTATCAGGGCGGCATTGGAGTCGATTGCCTATCAGACCGCCGATGTCCTATCCGCGATGGAAGTCGATCTGGGCGTTAAAATAAACGGCCTCAAGGTCTGCGGCG
>WQST01000196.1 GCA_009787745.1 Lachnospiraceae bacterium | reverse complement strand
ACAGAAGGGGCGGTTATTCCGACTGACCGATTGAGTCAATCAATTAGAAACAGTTCCATCAAGATCCCCATTCTTGAAACGAAAACTGTTCCGATCAGGTATTCCGTCCTTGGCGTACCATCCGCGGGATACCGTTTAAACGGGGTCGATCAAATCACGAAAACCGATGTTTTAATTGCGGGAAGCAGAAGAATAGTTCGCGGAATCAATGAAGTAAATATCAGTAATGCGATTGATATCAGCGGAAGTACGGATACTTTTGTTAAAGATATCGATTTATGGGACTATTTAATTAACGGAATCCGTTTGGTTGAACCTGATGATAATATCGTAAAAGTCACAATCGGGATTGAAGAAGAATCCAGCCGGGTTGTTACTTTGCGTGAAAACCAGCTACGGGTTCTTAATATGCCCGAAGGTTTTAAATCAAGTTTTACCGAATTCGTTGAATCAGGGCCGGTTATCTTGGTGGGACTGCAAGAAAATTTAGATCAGATTCGCTCTTCCAACATAGTTGGAGAAATTGATATAGCTAAGTGGATGGCGGACTCAAATATTAGTTTTCTGACAGAAGGTTTCTACAATATTCCTATCAATATCAATTTAGGTCCGAATATCACCGTTGCAAATTCGATTACTGTGTTAGTAAATATAACTTTTGTTGAGGATGATTAAGGAGTAATTAAATGAGTAGAATGTTTGGTACAGATGGAGTTCGCGGGGTTGCAAATGATTATTTGACTCCAACGTTGGCGATGCAATTAGGTCAAGCGGGTGCTTTCGTTCTGACAAAAGGAAAAGATAGAAAATCCACGATTATGGTTGGCTGTGATACAAGGATTTCCTGTGATATGTTAGCAAGCGCGCTAATGGCAGGTATCTGTTCGGTCGGCGCTAATGCCGTTTATCTCGGTGTTTTACCGACTCCTGCGGTCGCTTATCTGACGCGGAAATATAATGCTGATGCAGGTGTGGTCATTTCGGCATCACATAACCCGATGGAGTTTAACGGCATCAAATTCTTCGACGGGGATGGTTTTAAGCTACCTGATGAAATGGAAGACGAGATCGAAGAAATCATAAACGAGGGGATGAAAAGCATCAAACTGCCGCTTGGCGCCGGTATCGGCAAAATTAAATATCGCTCGGATGCCTGCGAAGAATATATTAATCATACGATAAAAAATGTCGATATTGATCTTCGCGGAATGAAAATCGTCCTTGATTGTGCCGAAGGAGCAAGCTATTATGCTTCCGTTACCGCGATTAGAGAGTTAGGCGCGGAGGTCGTGGCATTACATATTAATCCCACGGGGACGAATATTAATGCGAACTGCGGTTCAACCCATATAAATGAATTAAAGCAACGCGTCTTGCTTGAAAAAGCCCATCTTGGTCTGGCTTTTGACGGCGATGCCGATCGGATGCTGGCTGTTGATGAATTGGGCAATATGGTAGACGGCGACCAAATAATGGCAATCATCGGCTTGCATATGAAGAATCAAGGTAAGCTAAAAAATGATATTATTGTGGCGACCGTCATGAGTAATTTAGGCTTTTTTATCATGGGCAAGGAACAAAACATAAATATTGAGCAGACAAAGGTCGGCGACCGTTATGTGCTTGAACGGATGAAAGAAATAGGTGCTAATTTAGGCGGAGAACAATCAGGTCACATTATTTTGCTGGACGAAAATACGACAGGGGACGGTTTATTAAGTGCCTTGCATCTTTTAAAAGTGGTTGTCGAAACTAAGAAACCATTGTCCGAATTAGCCAAGGTAATGACGGTTTTACCGCAGGCTTTGGTTAATGCCGCTGTCGCAAATGATAAAAAAGCGCATTATCTGGAATTTCCTGAAATAGCGGCGGCAATTGAAGAAATAAATGAAAAGTTCGCAGGGAATGGCAGGGTGTTAATCAGGCCATCAGGAACGGAACCGCTTATCAGAGTAATGATTGAAGGTCAGGACGAAGAAGAAATAAATGCCGACGCCAATCGTTTGGCAAAGCTTATTCAAAGTACAATTAAGTAAAGTTGGAGGTATTCAAGATATGGTAAGCCAGAAAGTAGTTATTAAAAATCCGACAGGGTTGCACCTGCGCCCTGCAGGGATTCTTTGCAAGGAAGCAATGCAGTTTAAATCGCTGATAACATTCATGTTTAAGCAAAACACCGCAAATGCCAAAAGCGTTTTAAGTGTTTTGGGGGCATGTGTGAAATGCGGAGATGAAATTGAGTTTATTTGTGAAGGCGAAGATGAAGAAATAGCACTTACGACACTGATAAGCGCTATAGAAAGCGGCTTAGGAGAATAATATGATGAGGAGTGAGTTTTAACATGAACTATCAAAGATATATACGCAATCCCGTGGTCGATTTTCCTGCGCGGACATGGGCTAATAATGAATTAAAAGAAGCTCCGGTTTGGTGCAGTGTTGATTTACGTGACGGAAATCAAGCCTTAATCGAACCGATGGTGGTTTCCGAAAAAATCGAAATGTTCCAATTCCTTACAGAACTTGGCTTTAAGGATATCGAGGTTGGCTTCCCTTCCGCAAGTCAAATCGAATTTGATTTTATCCGCCAGTTAATTGACCGTAAATTGGTGCCGCAGGGCGTCAGGCTTCAAGTTTTGGTTCAATGCCGCGAGGATTTGATTGAGCGGACTTTTGAAGCGGTCATGGGTCTTCCTGAGGTCATTATACATATTTATAATTCCACATCAACATTGCAAAGGGATGTTGTTTTTCAGAAAGATGAGCAAGGGATTATCGATATTGCGGTCGCCGGAGCGCGGATGGTTAAAGAACGAGCCGCTAATTTCTCGGGCAAAGTATTTTTGGAATATTCACCTGAAAGTTTTACGGGAACGGAGCTTCCTTTTGCTTTAGAAATATGTACGCAAGTTCAGCGCGAATGGCAGCCGACGAAGGATAATCCGTTAATCATTAATCTTCCTTCAACGATTGAAATGACGATGCCGAATGTTTTCGCGGACCGGATTGAATGGATGCACCGTAATTTTGAAAACCGTGAAACAATTATTTTAAGCGTTCATCCCCACAATGACCGCGGCACGGGCGTCGCATCGGCAGAGCTTGCTTTGCTGGCAGGTGCCGACCGAATAGAAGGGACTTTGTTTGGAAATGGTGAGCGTACAGGAAACGTCGATATTTTGACTCTTGCCTATAATATGTTTTCACAAGGTATCGATCCGAAGCTTCAAGTCGGACGCATTAACGATATAATCGAAATATATGAACGCTGCTGCAAGCTTCCTGTCCATCCCCGCCATCCATATGCGGGTAAATTGGTCTTTACGGCTTTTTCAGGCTCTCATCAGGATGCCATCAATAAAGGCGTCAAAGCGATGCATGACCGCCAAAATAAATATTGGCAAGTGCCATATCTGCCGATTGACCCAACCGATATCGGCCGCGAATACGAACCGATTGTCCGGATTAATTCGCAATCGGGAAAAGGCGGTGTGGCATTTATTATGGATACATATTTCGGCTTTAAATTACCGAAAGGTATGCATAAGGAATTTTCTGAGGTAATTCAGAAAATTTCCGAAAAACAAGGCGAAGTATTACCTGATCAAATCATGAAAAGTTTTAAGGCTACATATCTGGATCAAAAAGAGCCGTTTCGCTTCCGTAAGCTAAAAGTGGATGATTTTAGTGCCGATAATGAAGTTGAGACAGAGTTTGATACAAAGGTTTATGTGACATATACAGATTGTGAAAAAGAAAAGACCTTTGAAGCTGTCGGTAATGGGCCTATTGATGCGGTAAAACGCGGCTTACAGGAAATTACGGGGGTTCGCCTTAATATTCTGGACTACGAGCAACATGCTTTACAAAGCGGTTCAAATTCGCAAGCGGCGGCATATATCTATTTGATGAATGCCGATATAGGAGCGGTTACATATGGTGTCGGCGTTAGTTCCAATATAACCAGAGCATCGGTAAGGGCGGTATTTTCTGCGGTTAATCGATTGTTGGCCGCCGAAGGCTAATAATTACCAATACCATTACGGGTTTCTTTTTCCGTTGATTAAGAATGAATCGCCATCCTGAATGATTAAGATCATGGTTTTGCCTGTGTTTATTTCGATTTCATCGCCTTTTTCATCATAATAGCGTGTTGGTTCATTATCCCGGGCTTTTTCCCATGTAATCCTTATTCCCCTTCCGCCTGTAAAAAACCATCCTGTTCGCGTATTGTCATGGCATTGGAAAGCAAGGTATCCCTGTTGGTCGCGCTGTTCATAGTATGTATTCTGAATGATAATATTTTTGAAGGTAAGTTGTTCTCCGTTCATCATATCAAGATGCGGGCCGTCACTTTCACCTGATAGGTGTTGGAATCGATCATAAAGGCCGCTTTCTATATTATATTTAAAATAGCAATTGGTCAGGGGATATGTCGGCGACATATCGATTGTTTTGGCATTGACAGAATTTGCGTATTGCCTTAATGTGTTGGGTCTGCCCGGAGCCGCAAATAAGAAATGGTTTTCGGCGGCTATATCAATTCTATAGTTAAGCGAATATTTATGAGCATCAATGGCGTCTCGGATTACTTGGGTGCCTGTAAAAGCGTTATCGGTGGTATTTTTGGCATCCTGACGGAATGATGCGCCCAGATAACGCAGGCAATCTATATTCTGTGTTCCTGTTTTGTTAAGAATTTCGTCGGCATAAAAGGGTCCGCCGTAATGAATTAGGATGGCGTCCCATTCAAGCGCCCAGTAGACGAAGTAGTCGCGGATGCTTCTTATATTGCCGATTTTATCCAAATCACTCCAATCGTCCCAAATACCCATTAGTCTGGTCATACTGCCTTCTACATTGCATTCATAAAGGATTGCGGCTTGAGATAGCCCGTATTGGCTGGCGGTTTTGGAATTGGG
>WQST01000195.1 GCA_009787745.1 Lachnospiraceae bacterium | reverse complement strand
AACAGAAGTCGGCGACAAAATAAGCGAAAGTGAAAAAGCCGATGTCGAAGCTGATATCGCCGCCGTTAAAGCTGTTCTTGAACGCACTTCCGCTGATGAGGAAATGTCTGACAATGATTTAGATGAACTTAAAGCCGCTAAAGAAAAATTAACCAACAGCGCCCAGTCACTCTTCACGAAAATGTATGAGAATATGCAAGCACAAGGCGGCCCCGATATGAGTGGAATGGGCGGCATGGGCGGCATGGATGACGCCGACATGGGGCCTGCTCCCGAAGGCGATGTTGTTGACGGAGACTTCCGCGAAGTATAATAGATACAATCTCTCATAACTTGTAATTAAAATCAAGAACGCTTCGGCGTTCTTGATAAAACTTTTTAAAGGATAAAACTACCATGGCAGAACAAAAAAGAGATTATTACGAGGTACTCGGCATTGAAAAAAGCGCTGATGATGCCGCCATCAAGAAATCATACCGGGTCTTAGCCAAAAAATACCATCCCGATATGAATCCCGGCGATCATAATGCCGAGAAAATGTTCAAAGAAGCATCCGAAGCATATGCTATTCTAAGTGACCCCGAAAAAAGACGCCAGTACGATCAATTCGGTCATGCCGCCTTTGAAAATGGCGGCGGCTTTAGTGGTTTTGAAAACTTCGATTTCAGTGACATCTTCGGTGATATCTTCGGCGACTTCTTCGGCGGCGGTTCACGCCGTCGCGGCGGAAACGGTCCCGCGAAAGGCGCCAACCTCCGTACCAGTGTCAGAATTACCTTTGATGAAGCTGTTTTTGGCATTGATAAAGATATTGAACTTAACTTAAAAGATGAATGTGTGACTTGTCACGGCAGCGGTGCCAAACCCGGGACGAATCCTGAAACCTGCGGTAAATGCGGCGGAAAAGGTCAGGTAGTTTTTAGTCAGCAGTCATTCTTCGGAACTGTCCGCAATGTACAGACATGTCCCGATTGCCGCGGTACCGGAAAAGTCATTAAGGATAAATGCCTTGACTGTGGCGGCGGCGGTTATGTAACGAGCCGCAAAACCATTCAGGTATCGATACCCGCAGGAATTGACAATGGTCAAAGCGTCAGAATACGTGATAAAGGCGAACCGGGAAGTAATGGCGGCCCGCGTGGCGACTTGCTCGTTGAAGTCGTGGTTGCTCGTCACCCCCATTTCCAGCGGCAGGACTATAACATCTTCTCGAATGTCCCGATTTCATATGCGATCGCCGCATTAGGCGGTGAAATCGTCATTGATACTGTTGACGGAAAAGTAATCTATGATGTTAAAGCGGGTACACAAACCGAAACAAAAGTACGCCTAAAATCAAAAGGCGTCCCTTCACTTAGAAATCGTGATACGCGCGGAGACCACTATGTCACCCTCGTCATCAAAACTCCCGAAAAGCTCTCATCAGAAGCCCGCGACCTACTAAAACGCTTCGACGAACTAACCGACAACAGCCTAAACGCCGCAAAAGACGTCACAGGCGAGAAAAGTGAAACCAAAAGTAAAAAGAAAAAGCGCTGGTCTTGATATCAGCGCTTTACTTCCATGTACATAATAGTAATTTTATTTCTATTTAAATTCTAAATATCTTGAAATATCTTGAAATATCTTTAATATATCTTTAATATATCTAAGCTGTTATTTTGTCATAATATACCTTAATCATATTGGTTTGCAAAGCGAAATTATTAATGCGCAAATTTCTTATTGACAACATTCGCAATATGTACTATTATAGGACTTATCAAAGAAATCTATTTTCTTAAAATTCAAGGCAGTTTCTGCCAGAAAATCACAATTCATCGGCAGGGCTGCGCTAAATAATACGGTTATTATGCTGTAATATATGAATCTGCATATTTCCTGCCACAAGGAGTAAGTATGCAAAAAACACAGGCATCGGAATCACCTACCAAAGCAGATGAAACAGAAAATCAAAGGCGTCAAAATTTTTTAGAAAAACTAGAACGTATGCGATTACTGGATGACAGCCTAATGACAAAATGTTTTGAAGATAATATCGAATGTACTGAATTGGTACTTCATATAATCCTGAATAAACAAGATTTAAAAGTGACAGAAGCAAGAACCGAATACAATATTAAGAATCTGCAAGGGCGTTCGGTTAGATTAGATATCTATGCAGTCGATAGCACCGGTAAGAAATATAATATTGAAATGGAGCGAAATGACAAAAGGGCAACCCCTAAAAGAGTAAGGTATAACAGTAGCCTTATGGATGCAAATTCAATTTTACCCGGCGAAGACGTCGAACTACTGCCGAAAACATATGTTATTATGATTACAGAAAATGATTATTGGGGAGAAGGTAAACCGATTTACTCGATTGATAAATATGTGAGTGATTCTGAATTAGCATATGATGACGAATCATATATTATCTACATAAATGGCGCTTTTAAGGCAGAAGCGGATTCCCTTTCGCCTCTGGAAAAGCTTATTCACGATTTTAATTGTATTAATCCCAATGATATGTATTTTGATGTATTAGCTAATAGAGTGCAATATCTTAAATCAAATGAAGAAGGAGTAAAAAAAATGGGGCAAGTAATGGATGAATTAATTGAAGAGTATGTAAATGAAGAAAGAGTTGAATTTGCAATTAAATTATTAAGGCGTGGCAAATTACCTATTGAGGAAATTGCGGAATGCACCAGTCTTTCTATCGACAAGATAAAAGAGTTGGAAGCAGATATTCTACATGCATACTGATACTGCTTTTTGATTGCAATTTGTTGTTTTGTAAAGCTAAAATCAAAGAACGCACGGTTAGATTAGATATCTATGCAGTCGATAGCACCGGTAAGAAATATAATATTGAAATTGAGCGAAATGACAAAAGGGCAACCCCTAAAAGAGTAAGGTATAACAGTAGCCTTATGGATGCAAATTCAATTTTACCCGGCGAAGACGTCGAGCTATTGCCGAAAACATATGTTATTATGATTACAGAAAATGATTATTGGGGAGAAGGTAAACCGATTTACTCAATTGATAAATACGTGAGTGATTCTGAATTAGCATATGATGACGAATCATATATTATCTATGTAAATGGTGCTTTCAAGGCAGAAGCGGATACACTTTCGCCTCTGGAAAAGCTTATTCACGATTTTAATTGTATTGATCCCAATGATATGTATCTTGATGTATTAGCTAACAGAGTGCAATATCTCAAATCAAATGAAGAAGGAGTAAAAAAAATGGGGCAAGTAATGGATGAATTAATTGAAGAGTATGTAAATGAAGAAAGAGTTGAAATTGCAATTAAATTATTAGAATATGGCGAAATGTCAGTAGAAAAAATAGCAAAATCTTCTAAGCTTCCTATCGACAAAATAAAAGAGTTGGAAGCAGATATTCTACATGCATCTGATAATGCTTTTTGATTGCAATTTGTCGTTTTGTAAAGCTAAAATCAAGAGCGTACCTTTCGCCTCTGAAGAAGCTTATTCACGATTTTAATTGTATTGATCCCAACGATATGTAGAGTACACTATCTCAAATCAAATGAAGAGGAGTAAAAAATGGGGCAAGTAATGGATGAATTAATTGAAGAGTATGTAAATGAAGAAAGAGTTGAATTTGCACTAAAATTGTTAGAATTTGGTGAAATGTCAATAGAAAGAATCGCAGAATCATCTAGGCTTTCTATTGACAAGGTAAGGAAATTAGAAGCGAATATGATGCATTATATCGCATAAAATATATTAATGATACGAGCATAGTACTTGACGATAGTTTGCATATTTTTTATGTGAATAATGTTTCAAGACGGATGTAAAAGCACCTTCACCTTTAGAAAAGCTGATTCACGATTTTAATTGTCATGATCCCAATGATATGTATCTTGATGTATTAACGGATAGAGTATAATATCTCAAAGCAAATGAGGAGTCAAAAAATGTGCCGAATAATGGAATGAGTTAATTGAGGAAAGAATTGAAATTGCTTTTAAATTGCTAGAATTTGGTGAAATGTCAATAGAAAGAATTGCGGAATCCGTCCAAAGATAGCGGGTATTTCTAACTTAAATAAATCTATGGGCTAACCGTTTACTGGCAACACCCTTATTATGTATATTATAACCGTTGTCAAATTTAACCTTTTTTCCTGTTTTAATATTATTCATTATTTATTCAAATTGCCCTCTGTAGATAGCAACATTTGATTAATTCACTACGTTTATCTATCACAATCGATCCTCTTGTAAATTTTCTAATAACATTCAAAAACGCTTGTCAAACATACGTTCTTATGGTATATTATAAGTAAGCGTTGCCGTAATGGTAGGCGGTTAGCCCTCACATAGAGGGTGTTCTTTGCCCTCGGAAAGGGGGCTGCTATGATTGAATACATAAGCTTACTTCTAAGTTTCTTAAGTATCGTCATTGGTATTATCGCCCTGGTAAAACAGGAAAATAAAAAGAAATAACCGCCCAATCTGCCTAAGGATTGCGGTTATTTCTTTTAGTAACTAACATTCTGGGCTAACCGTTTACCGGCAACGCCCTTATTTATGTATATTATAACCGCTTGGTATTTAATTGTCAAATTTTACTTTTTAATAGTATGTGTCAAGTAAACGTCGGCAAATTTTACATTTTCTTTTAAATCAGTAAAAATGAGTTATATTGATACAGGCTTTTATGGTTGTAGTTTGATTTATCCATATGGCGGATTGCCAATTATATAACCGGTTCGGTTGTTTATCTAAACCCTGTATTTATCCAGACACAGGTGTTCGAACGATTTTGCTTAACAGAGTTACTAACCGATAATAACCTTAATAAATTATATCACCAAGATTCATCGAACCTATGCCTCTCAGCCATTTATAATCCGGTGCCGCCGGAGCCGTACCTTTACGGTATCCATCATAACCCTTTCCAGCCATTTGAGAAACCCTTGCTGCTGATAAACCAGTAATGATGTTTT
>WQST01000194.1 GCA_009787745.1 Lachnospiraceae bacterium | reverse complement strand
AAAAGTCTATGATATTGATAATTACTTTCCTGACATTGCAAGTGATATTACCGATATGAATGGTTTCGAAATCAAGAGCCACCATTTGTCATTTAGCGGGGTTTGCTCAGAGTGTGCATTATCGGATAACTTACTATAATCAAAGCGGGGGGGGGTATAATATGGTTCACTTTTCTTTTGCTCCAATTATCAATGAATTATCGCGTATCTTAATAATTGGAACAATGCCGAGCGTAGAGTCGCGTAAAGCGAATTTTTATTATGCCCATCCCCGTAATCGTTTTTGGCAGATGCTTTCATCTTGTTACGGTCAGCCAACAGCACAAACGGTTGAAGAAAAAATTAATTTAGTATTAACAAATAACCTTGCGCTATGGGATGTTTTGGCGGCTTGTGATATATCGGCTTCGGATGATTCATCCATCCGCAATCCTGTTTATAATGATATTGCCGCATTATTAAATGATAATGCAATCACTAAAATATTATGTAACGGTAAAAAAGCATACAGCTTATGCTGTCATTTAAACCTTCGTGTACCTCCACTATATATGCCGTCAACCAGCCCCGCAAATGCTTCTTTTAGTTTGGAGCGATTAATTGAAACATGGCTTTTGGAATTGAAACCGCGTAAAAAATGATCTCTATGACGCTATTTCGCATGAACCTCTCCTTAAGCGGCAGTTAAGTCAAGAAAAATATGCCGGCGAGCAATTTTTACCGAACCATAATATAACATAAAAGCATCCTTCCTATCTACACTTCCTTCCCCTCTAAACTCGCCTCTTTCTTCAAAAAGTCCATCCTAATAAGTGTTTCAAAATGATTTATATTGATAATACCATTCTTAAGATTAATCTTAAGAATACAGCAATTCTCATCACTTTCATTATTCGCCATTTCGTACCATGCTTCAAAGGTTTTACGGAGTTTTAACCGTATCTCAGCGTTTTCAGGCTTCATAACCCAACCTAAATTTTCACCAATGCCGGAGGCGGTGAACCATTCGAAATTTACTGCGATGGCAACCTCGTTGTTTTGTTCGATTTGCTGCATTTTTAAAGACTTTGTGTATGTCATTACATAAAAAGCACCGTCTTCATAATAAGCATCGACATCCCGCACTACAGGGCAGGGTTTACCTTCGGCATTGGGGTTAAGGGCAATGGTTGCCAAACCTAAAACATTGTCCTTGTTGTTACCGAACTTTTCTTCAAGAATTGCCGCTCCTTTTTCATAAATACTCATTTTTTTCCTCCATTTTTTATTTATCACATTCAATGACGATAGTATACCCTTCACTTACAAGTGACGCAATCCCTCTTTCAAAATTTTCTTCTTTTAACAAAATATAATCTGTATTAAATGTTGACACCACGAAGACGCTGATTGCCTTCCGCGCCAAAATATCAGCAATTTTCGCAATCACACCAACCATTCCGAAATCAAGCATTCCTGTTATTTTAAGTGCTTTAAAACCATGCTCGACGGCATTTATATTTGACGGCACATAGTCAGCTTCGCAAACTAAAGATATTTCATCATCTGTTTTTGATAAAAAGACAAATTCGCGGGTGAAATTGATTCGGGAAATATCATCTATTTTACATATGCTGAAATCGTGGGTTAATTTTTGTAAGATCATTTTTCCGCTACCAAAATATAAGACAAGGGAATCCCTTTTCCATCATAAATATCCGTTCCGACATTGCCAATCTCATTAATCGTACTCGTGCCCCACCCCCATATCCGATTATCAAACGCCTCTTCCCAGGCGGCTTTGCTTGTTTCAATGTAACTCATTTCCGACTCCTCCTGTTTAAAATATCCAATCATACCCTCCGGGGGATGCCGCACTAAAGATGCGCCGATATAATGACTTATCGTCATTATAGCATGATTTCCTTCGGAAATCATACCCTCCGGGGGATGCGCACTAAAGATGCGCCGATATAATGACTAACGTCATTATATCATATAATTTAGCAAATGGAAAAATAAAATATGAAGTGGGTTAGAGATCCCGTGATGAGGGGCATACCTCTTTTACGGTGAAACTTCGGTCATTTTCTGAATATTCTTAAGAAAATAACATGGTCGTCTTCACATTTTCTTAAGAAATTAACCTGTAAATATTAAAACATAGCTTGCATTTTTACGCTATAATTAAATATCGCCGAAGCACAGGCTTTTAATATGGAGGTACCGAATGACAAAAATTATCACGAACAAGGCTTTAATATTTCTAATCATTAACGCTTATTTTGCAATCCTTTTCCGACTGACGATATTCCGCAGTAATATTTCAGGTGTACAGATCGTCAATTTCGTCCCTTTTTTAACAATTAATGAATATATTCAGTTTCTTTTCAGCGGATACAGAATCTTCGGATTCATCAATATTGCGGGAAATATAATTATGTTTTTGCCATTCGGGTATATAGTGTCTATGTTGTTTCCTAAAACGCGAAAATTAATAAAGATAATATTTTTATCGTTTATTTTTAGCGTGTTCATCGAAACGACTCAGTATATTTTTGCCTGCGGAGTCGCTGACATTGATGATGTGATTTTGAATACTTTCGGCGGAGCCGTAGGGTACTTATCTTTTGTAATATTAGCAAAGTTCAGAAGAAGACGTATTAATGTTGGAACTCAATGTTCATAATGACAAGGATGGAGAGTTATTTAATCTTGTCGATTATTCGTAAGCAAGCATCAATATGCATCATTTGATGCCGTGAAAAAGGCATCAGCATTAGCCCTGCATAGGTTTTTTCGCACCAGTAGTCAATAAGCCAAAAAGCATTTTCATCCGTTGATACGGAATTTGATTTTATGACTTCGGCTTTTCTTTCTGCTGAAACTTTTGTCTTGGAAATTTCAAAATTTATGTTTTTGATTATTTCGTTCGTATTGGTCATTACAGTTTCAACATATTCACGAAGTTTATTTATATCCAAAGCTTTACTGAATCCGATTAATTCATCACGCGGTAACTCGTTGCCTGTGGTGATGATGGGAGCATTTAGATTTTTATTGAAACCTTCGGTAAAAAATAGTTGCTCTTTTCCCAAAATCAGCATATTCGATGTTATATCTTCGATTCGGTTTAAATGGTAAAAGTAGTATGCGATGGTTTTATCCGTTTTAATTGGCATTTGACAGAAATCATCAGGGGTTATCGTATCGAAAATATCGTCGTAGATTATCGTAAACTCTTGCCTGAGTTTAAGCAGTGCGGCTTTGCCTTCATCAAATGAAGTGCTTTTCTTTATTTGGGTTTGGAATGATTTGAAGATATCGGAACGTTCTTGTTTAGTCGTCATGTGTACTCCTTTTGGATACCATATTTTCTTCTGCCATGACAGCGCGTTAAGTTTCGTCAGACACCAAGAAAACGGTTAGCGTTTACAAAACAACAGCGAACCGCCTGCGAAAACGATGCGGGGATTTCCGAGAATGGATTTGATTTTGATACCTTTACGCGGTTTCGCGATCGCTGTTTCAACACAGTTAATAATTTGTTTAAGGTGCTTTATGCCAATTGCTTTACCTGAATGGCCGACATATCGGTTGGCAATATTATTGGTTAACATAAAATCGTGATAATCATTCAAAGTATCCAAATACTCAGGTAAACTGCTTGATTCTTCAAGGAATAACCATGCCCCGGGCGCTCCTGCGTCACCGTCAAATACGGTGTTATTCGACTTATCAACTAAAGCGACACTCCCCTGTGTATGCCCCGGGATGTGCGTCCAACCGACAATGCGTTCACCTAAGTCAAATGATTCTATCTTATCCAACATACTAAGCGGTGCGTACTGTTTCTCCGCCATTTTTTTGATTATTTCCTGATAACTTGGGTTATTCAGCATACTTTTGGGCGGACTCATTAATAACCCTTTTGCTCCGATAATTTTTATGAAATCAGGTTTTGTATGTTGCTCATACACTTCGAAATCCTTGCTGTGGAGATACGCTTCATCAAACTGACATGCTCCGAGAGCATGATCGACATGTCCGTGTGTACATACACAGATTATCGGTTTATCTGTGATCTGACCAAGCACTGCCTTAAGGTCAAGCAACCCGTAACCGCTGTCAACTAGCAAAGCTTTTCGGCTTCCCACAAGAAAATACATATAAACTTTACCCTGACCGAAACCGCTGTCGGTTATTGCGTATGTGTTTTTATATATTTCTTTTATTGTGTGTTTCGGGGCGTATGATTTCATATTCCACTGTTCCTCGCGTGCCGCACTCTGTGCTACTTCAAAGCTTACAAGAATGGCGTCTTAAAGCTATTCTTGTCATGCGAAGCCTTAACAATTCTTATTCTTCACATAGTTATCAACAGCGTAAGAAAAACTCTCCATTAAGAAAGCAATTGCATCTTTTGTTACCTCGGCATCAGGACACATTTGGTCAAATGCGTGAAAGCAACCTTCGTATATCTTAAAGTGTACAGGTATATTGTTTTCTTTTAATCGCTCGATAAACGATTTCGTTTCATCAAGAAACGGTTCAATGCTTCCGACAAATGAGCAAGTCGGCGGCAACCCTGATAAATCTGTAGCGCGGCCGGGTGCGGCATATATCGGAGTTTCAGAACTGCGGTACAAATCACCCAGATAAAGCCGCCATGAAGCGTCGTTCACTTTAGTATACCACAACGGAGCATCATTGTCAGCTGATGATTCCGTCGGGCGGTCATCCAGCATCGGATAAAGAAGGATTTGGAACGCAGGCACCTCACCTTTATCGCGGGCAAAAAGTGATACCGCCGCCGCAAGCCCGCCCCCCGCACTATTACCGCCGACGAAAATCTGGTCAGGGCGCATTCCGTATCGCGTGCCGTTGTCACGAAGCCATAAAAGAGCGTCATAGCAATCGAGAAACGCCGCAGGATATGGTTTATCTAGTGATAAAGTATAATCAGGAGACACCACAACACACCCGCTTGCCTCAACAAAACGG
>WQST01000193.1 GCA_009787745.1 Lachnospiraceae bacterium | reverse complement strand
GGTTAAAATGAATAAAGTTAAAAAGATTTTATCACTGGTTTTGGTTCTGGTATTGACGACATCATTACTGACCGCTTGCGGCGGCGGTTCTGACAAAAGAGGTGAAACGGTTACTTTGACAGTTTACAGTCAGTTAGCCAATTATAACGGTGAAATGATTGGATGGTTTGCCCAACTGATGTTGGAGAAGTTTAATGTTAAGATTCTTATCGTTTCTGATGAAGACGGTGTGTACGAAACACGTATGGAAGCTCAGAATTTGGGTGATATCATTATCTGGGGCAATGATGGGGATCAATATATCAGGGCGTTTAAACAAGGGCTTTTATGGGATTGGGACGACGAAGATTTACTAGTTGAATACGGGCCATACATTAATGAGCATATGCAACCTGCTTTAGGTAAGAACCGCGGAATCTCTGAACGTGAAACGGGTTCGCCTGATTTGTTTGGGTTCGGCCATCGTGTAGCCGCGGATGCGACGGAGATTGGTTCTTTCATGTATTCATGGGATTTACGCTGGGATTTATATGAGGCAGTCGGTCATCCGCCGATGAGAAATCTCAAAGAATTTGCGGATGTCCTTGAAATGATGAGGGATTATGAAGAGGTAGATAATATCGGAAATCCGATTTATGCCGCTTCACTTTGGAGTGAGTGGGACGGAACAATGGTTATGTATGCTAAGTCTACTGCGACGGCATATTATGGTTATGACGAGTTCCATATGGGATTATATGATCCTGAAGACGGAACTTTTTATCCGACATTATTAGAAAACGGCCCTTATATTTCAATGCTTGAGTTCTATAATGATTTGTACCGCCGTAACTTACTTGATCCTGACTCAATGACACATACTTTTAATACGATGGCATCAAAAATGGAAAATGGCGGCGTACTTTTCTCAATCTTTGATTATGCGGGAGAACAAAGATACAATACCTTGGATCATATGGCGGATAATAAAATTATGCTTTCCTTTGCTCCTGATGAAGCGCGTCCCGTTAACTATGGTCTGAATATTTACGGTATGAACCGTATTTGGTCTATCGGCGCCAAAACTCAGTACCCTGAATTATGTATGGAAATTATTGATTGGCTTTGTACTCCCGAGGGGCGCTTAACGATTGATTATGGCCCGAAGGGGATTACATGGGATTATGATGAAGACGGTAATACGTACTTTACGGAATTAGGCAAGCGAACTGACGCTGACCGTAATATAGAGATGGAAGATGGTTATTCAGGAAAGTTTGGCGACGGTTCATTCCAGATTAATAATTATACATGGGACGATATGGCGATTAACCCTGAATCAAATGAGCCGTATAATAAGAAATTCTGGAGGTCATATGAGCAAGAACCAAGAAATGCGGCGGAAGCTGACTGGCGTGAGTTTACAGGTGCGAATAGTGTCCATGAGTATATGACATCACGTCCTTATGTTGTGGCGCTTGGTACTTCATATAGCGAGAATATCAAAACAACAGAATTTAAGAGTACATGGGAGCAGGTTTGTAAAGCGATCAGAGATTACTCATGGCGCGCAATTTATGCTGATACAACTGATCAATTTAATGATATTATTGATGAATTGATTGAAGCGGCATATGCGTATGGATATGAGGAATGTGTTGAGTGGTCGCTGGTTGAAGTTGAGATTCGCCGTGCGCATGAAGCACAGGTTCGGGCTGATAATCTTAAGTAGATAGAAATAATATGACATAATTCAAAGCATCAAACCCCACGGGTCGCTGTCTCGTGGGGTTTTTTTGATGCCGTTTTTGCGAAAGATAAGCAAATTTTCTTGTCTTATTCACCGGGAAGTGTTAAGATTAATAAAGATTTTAGTGTGCCAAATATTGTTAATGGATTTGCTTTTGTGAAAGGAGATTTATATGGGAAAAATAACGTTTGATTATTCGAAAGCAACAGATTTTGTGTCTGAAAATGAAGTGGGAGCGATTAAAAAGCAAGCACTTTTGGCGAAAGAATTGTTAGTTTCAAAAACAGGTGCGGGAAATGATTTTTTAGGTTGGGTTGATTTGCCCGTGAATTATGATAAAGAAGAGTTCGGACGGATTAAAAATGCGGCGGAAAAAATTAAAGGCGATTCCGAGGTTTTGATTGTTATCGGTATCGGCGGTTCATATTTAGGCGCTCGGGCGGCGATTGAGTTTTTGCGTCATAGTTTCTATAATGCCGTCAGTAAAGAAATTCGTAAGACGCCTGAAATTTATTTCGCGGGCAATTCGATCAGTTCTACTTATCTAAAGCATTTAATCGAAGTTATCGGAGAACGTGATTTTTCGGTTAATATAATCAGTAAATCGGGAACCACAACGGAACCCGCAATTGCTTTTCGGGTTTTTAAGAATTTACTTGAAAAGAAATACGGAAAAAAAGAAGCCGCTACGCGAATTTACGCGACGACGGATAAAGCTCGCGGGGCTTTAAAGAAGCTTTCAATAGAGGAAGGGTATGAATCTTTTGTCGTACCTGATGATGTCGGCGGGCGTTTCTCGGTTCTGACGGCTGTCGGGCTTTTACCGATTGCCGTTAGCGGTGCGGATATTGATTTATTGATGGAAGGGGCGGCATCAGGGCGTAAGCGGGCATTAGAGTCAGATTATGCGGATAATGATGCACTTTTATATGCGGCGTTACGGAATATCCTGTTAAGGAAAGGAAAAAATGTCGAAGTTTTGGCGAACTATGAACCTTGTGTACATTTCGTTTCCGAGTGGTGGAAGCAATTATACGGTGAAAGTGAAGGGAAAGACCAAAAAGGGATTTTCCCCGCCAGCGTTGATTTAACTACTGATCTTCATTCAATGGGTCAATATATACAGGATGGTGCGCGTATTTTATTTGAAACGGTTATCGATATCGAAAAGAGTTCGGAAGAGATGATTCTCGGTACGGAAGCAGTGGATTTGGACGGACTTAATTATTTGGCAGGTAAATCTGTTGAGTTTGTTAACCGTAGTGCAATGAATGGGACGATTCTTGCGCATACGGACGGGCATGTTCCGAATCTGGTTATCCGTATTCCCGAAGTCAATGAATTTTATCTGGGCGAACTTTTCTATTTCTTTGAGTTTGCTTGCGGGGTTTCCGGGTATATTTTGGGGGTCAACCCGTTTGATCAGCCGGGTGTTGAAGGTTATAAGGTTAATATGTTTGCGTTGCTTGGGAAACCCGGGTTTGAGGAGAAGCGGGAGGAGCTTTTGAAGAGGTTATAGTTATTGTATTAATAAGGTTATCAGGGGGATTTTGCACGACGTAAGGAATATGGTTCCCGAAAGGGATTAATAAGGAACAATGTGAAAATCATTGACAGCTTACATCTGAGGTAATGTGGACGCGGTATTCGGAATTACCATTGTGCAGTTCATGCATGAGAAGGCGGATACTTAAACCGATTTCGGTTTGCGGATGAAACAGAGTCCTAAGACTTGCCATAATTCCCAATCTGTTTCTTTGGTGAGAAAGAAAGGAGAATCATTCATGACCAAAAAACAAAAGATAAGAATCATCGCTATTTTTGCGGCAATAATTATTATCGCCGCAGGGACGGCAGTTTTCCTGAATGTCAGGGAAACACAGGAAGGCACGAAAAGTTTTCAGGTAGTAATCAGTTCCGAGCGTGACGATTTCCAAAAAACGACAGATGAAAAATCAGATTTACTTTTTCTCGGTGAGTTTTTGCGTTTGATGGAAGGGTGCGAGTATGAAGAAAGTGATTTTGGCTTATTCATAAACGGCTTTTATGGGATGGAACAGGACTTTAGCCGGGAGTATTGGTGGCTAATCTCCGTTAACGGAGAAGGAGCTATGGTCGGTGTTGATGATATCCCGATTCTTGATGGCGATGTTTACAGTTTTACACTCATTCAAGGCTGGGATTATTAAATGGCAGTCCGTAGAATGGTCAGAATAGCACTTTTAAGTGCTATTTTGACTATTATGAAGATGGCAGTACCGATCCCGAATGTTGAGTTGGTGTCGCTTTTAATTATTATTTATACTCTTTTACTTGGAAAAGAATCGCTATTTATTATTACGGTCTTTAATTTTACGGAGTTGATTATTTGGGGATTTGGATTATGGTGGATCAGTTATCTGTATGTTTGGCCGCTTTTGTGTGTTTTAGTACTTTTGCTAAAGAAAGTAATTAAAGAGGAATTTTTAATATGGGCTGTGGTTGCGGGGATGTTTGGGCTTATTTTTGGGTCGCTTTTTGCGGTGATTTATCTGCCTGTTGACCCTGCATATGCTTTGGCTTATTGGATGGCAGGATTACCGTGGGATGTTTGGCACGGGGTCTGGAATTTTGTGCTGATGGCGGTTTTGGGAAAGCCGATATTTAGTGTATTAAAAAGGGTCATTTAGATTAAAGGGATGACATGGAGGTGTATGATGAAAATAGTTATCCTTGAGAGGGATACAATTGGGTTGGATGTATCCGTTGACTGCATCAGTCATTTTGGTGATGTTACCTCTTTCCCTGTTTCAAACGCAGATAATGTAGCGGAGCGGGTTATTGATGCAGATATTATTATTGCTAATAAATGTCCATTGAATGCGGATACTTTAAGTAAAGCGGAAAAGGTTAAGTTAATTTGTGAGTTTGCAACAGGGTATGATAATGTCGATTTGGATTATTGTGTGAGTAGGGGGATTAAGGTTGCAAATGTTCGTAATTATTCGACCGATGCGGTTACACAGCATACTTTTGCTTTGTGCTTTTATATTCTTAATAAACTTCGGCATTATGATGATTATGTAAAATCGGGGGCTTACGGCGCGCAGAGTGGGTTTGCTAATTTTGATATCCCTTTCAATGAACTTGCGGGGAAGACTTGGGGGATTGTGGGGATGGGGCATATCGGCAGCAGTGTCGCGCTTGTTGCGAAGGCTTTCGGATGTCGGGTGATTTTTTATTCACCGACGGGGAAGAGTAGTTGTACGGATTATACGC
>WQST01000192.1 GCA_009787745.1 Lachnospiraceae bacterium | reverse complement strand
GGCGTATCGATATCGATCATGGCGGCTCCGGCGATCCGTGCTAATATCAAAGATTGCGGCAGAATTTTCACCTGGCTTAAGAAACTGGGGGTCAAGAAAATATACGATGTTTCACTTGGTGCGGATATTTGTACATGGGCGCACATCAGGGTCATCGAAAAAGATAAGCCGAAATCCGTAATTACCCAGCCATGCCCGGCGATTTCCGATTACATACAATTATATGAACCGAGTTTGCTTAAATATTTATCCCCCATTCATAGCCCGATGCTTTGTACGGCCGTTTATATGAAGAGATACGCGGGTATTAATGATAATATCGCCGCAATTTCTCCGTGTATAGCGAAATCTCATGAGTTTGAAGAAACAGGTTTAGTAAAATACAATGTTACAATAGACAAATTACTGAAATACATCGAAGATAATAAAATCAGCTTACCGAATCAGGAAACAGGATTCGACCATCCCGAATCATCATTCGGCCGTTTATATTCTATGCCCGGCGGGCTTCGTGAAAATGTAGAATTTTATTTCGGCAAGAAGATTCGAATCGACCAATCGGAAGGGCCTTCTGTCGTTTATAAAGCGATTCATGAGTTTGCCAATGAAAAAGCAGAATTTTTACCGCCGGTTTTCGACGTGCTTAACTGTCATGACGGCTGTAATATCGGAACGGGCGTCCCTCATTGCATGAGCAAGTTTGAAGCCAATACGATCATGCAAAAGCATCGGAGTGATATTCAGGATCAATACGGTGATTTGGAATCATACAAAAACCTTCTGGCGGATTTCGACAAGAAGCTTAAAGTCAGCGATTTTACACGCCGCTACAATCTAAAGCCGATCGGCAAAAGAACATGCACCGATGCGCAGATTGAAGAAGGATATAAGAAGCTTAATAAAGAATCATATGAGCAAAAAAGGTTTGACTGCGGTGCTTGCGGTTGTGATACATGCCATGATATGGCACAAAGGGTCTTTTTCGGGACGAACATTGTCGAAAACTGTATCCAAAAAGTCAGACAGGAATCGGTTGAAGAACATAAAATCATCATGAATATCGCCGAGTCGAACAGTAAGAGCATTGCTTATCTTACGGAGGACGTTAGCCATATCAAAAACAAATCGGGTGAAATAAGTGAATTGGTTAATATTCTTACTGAGGTAGTAGATAAATACAGTAAGATAACAGGAGAAATCAATTCAATTGCGACTTCGATTAACCTTATTTCCCTAAATGCCTCAATTGAAGCGGGGCGCGCAGGAGAAGCGGGCAGAACCTTTGCCGTGGTCGCCGAAGAGATTCGTAAGCTTGCGACTCAGTCCAAGCAAACGGTATCCGAATCAGATGAACTTTCGAAGCAGTCTAACGCCTCGATTACATCGATTATTAATATGATAAATGATATTACCAAGAGCATTGACCATGCGCATATAAGTATCAAAATTATTGACCAAAGCTTAACCAACTCGCTTAAAGCGATTGAAATGCAGTAGTTATGAAGAGTTTCGGCAGGCATGGAGGGAGTATGAAATATGCTATGTATGCCATAATGGCGCTGTTGACTGTGATGGTAGCGATTTTGGCTTATATGAGTGCAAACAAACCACCTGTATCAATAATAGAATCCTCTGTTAATGAAGAAGTAAGGCATCGTGAACGGGAGATTCTATTTAATGTTACCCCGATACCTGACGCGGAAGACAATTTTCTCCCTGAGACGGATTCATTTACCGAAGAGCCCGAAGAAGATGAAGACCCCGACATCATTAGACTGGATTTGATGATGTATGTTATTTCTTCGGTTAACATTCGTTCAGGGCATAGTACTGATTTCGACAGAGTCGGAAGCCTCTCCGCCAATCAGGAAGTTCGCGTGACAGGACAAAGCAGGGAGACCAATTGGTATCGCATTGAATTTGGCGACGGGTATGCTTTTGTCAGTAATAATTATTTAGAAGAAAGAAATACCGCGGCCGCCAATGAACCTGAATATAATACGACAGATTTCTATGAACCAAATCCTGAAGATATAGAATAGTGTGAGGAATAATGCCTGAACTCCCCGAAGTGGAAACGGTTCGCCGAACCCTAAAAAATTTTATCCTTAATAAAAAGATAACGGATATCACCGTCATATATGACAAAATAATATCCGGCGAAACAGGAAAGTTTGTCGAAGCTGTACGCGGGCAGACTATCCGTGATATTGACCGCGCAGGAAAGTATTTGATTTTCGTTCTGGATGATGTCGCTTTTGTTTCACATCTGCGAATGGAAGGAAAGTACAATATTGTTTCAACTGATACGGAAATAAAAAAGCATGAGCATATCATTTTCCGTTTAGACGACGGAAATGATTTACGATATCATGACACACGCAAATTCGGGCGAATCGAGCTTAAAGGGCGCGGGACATACCGCGAAGAATTACCGCTTTCTAAGCTTGGCGCGGAACCTGCTTTTGCGGACGCCGATTTACTTTTCCGACAATTTAAGAAAAGCCGCTTGCCGATAAAATCACTGCTTCTTGATCAAAGTATTCTCTCAGGCATCGGTAATATCTATGCTAATGAGATATGTTACCGCATGAAACTTCATCCCGAGACCCTCGGAACTCAAATGACGAAAAACCTTACGCAGGAATTGTTAAGCGTTGCCGCCGAAGTTTTGGATGCCGCAACGAAGCTTGGCGGGACGACCATCCATTCATTTGATGCAGGCGGAATTACAGGCCGTTTTCAATCGGAACTATTAATTCACACCCAAAAGGTCTGCCCTAAGTGTCAAGCAAAGGTTACGAAAATAACTGTCGGCGGGCGCGGAACTTACTTTTGTGAGAATTGCCAAAAAAGGGAAATGTAATGCCCAAATGCAATAAGCAAAAACTAAAACTATTATACCTTGTGAAAATCTTAATGGAAAAGACTGATGATGCTCACCGCATTACCCTAAAAGAAATTCAGGCTTCGCTTACGGCTTACGGCATAAATGCGGAGCGCAAGAGCCTTTATGATGATATCGAAGCGCTAAGGGAGTACGGTATTGACGTTATCGGGGAGTCACTTGGGAAAGGATATGTTTATTATGTCGGTTCGCGTGAGTTTGAACTGGCGGAACTTAAACTGCTTGTCGATGCGGTTGGGGCTTCTAAATTTATCACATTGAAGAAGTCCACGAGCCTTATCAAAAAATTGAGTTCTTTTACAAGCACCCATGAAGCACACAAATTAAAGCGTCAAGTTTATGTGGCTGATCGCATTAAGACAATGAATGAAAGCATTTACTATAATGTTGATATTTTGCATAATGCGATTAGCAGTAATGTTAAAATCATGTTTCAATATACACAGTGGACGGTTTTAAAGGAGCTGGTAGTAAAAAAAGACGGAGATTATTATGAGGTAAGCCCGTGGGCATTATCATGGGATAATGAAAATTATTATCTTGTCGCATATGACGGACATGATGATATTATCAAACATTATCGGGTTGATAAAATGATTCATTTATCCCTGACGAAGAGTATACGGGAAGGCCGTGATTATTTTGAAAAATTCGATATGGCGGCTTATTCGCGGAAAATGTTCGGGATGTATCATGGTAAAGATGAATTGGTAAAAGTACGGTTTAAGAATGAATTAGCGGGGGTAGTAATTGACCGTTTTGGTAAGGATGTTACGATTCGGCCGACGGAGAATGGTTATTTTATCGCTGTTATTAATGTTTTGGTCAGTATGCAGTTCATTGCCTGGGTGATTGGGTTGGGCGAAGGCGCGGTGATAATTTCACCCGACCATGTCGTCTTAAAAATGAAAGAGACGATTGTTAAGCTTATGGATTTATATAATTAAGAATTGAAAGGACGGAAATGGAAGCAGAATATAATAAAAAAATCGCGCTTGTCATAGATGCGGAAAACACTAGTGTTAAATATTTGGAAGATATCTTAAAAGAATTGCGTGATTACGGCATCGTTACTTATAAACGCATGTATGGCGATTTTACTGATGATTATTTGAAAAGTTGGAATACCAAAGCGATGGAACATGCGATTGTCCCGATACAGCAGCCGCGCTACTCCAAGGTAAAAAATGCCGCGGATATTATGATGGTAATTGACGTTATGGATATTTTGTACACAGGGAATGTGGACGGCTTTTGTATCGTGTCGTCCGACAGTGATTTTACCCGTCTCGTAAACCGGTTACGGGAAGGGGGGATGATGGTTATCGGGATGGGCAAGAGCGATGCTTCGAAGGCTTTAAAAGCGGCTTGCACGAAATATATTATTTTGGAAACGCTTGGCGAGAATAATGAAGCAATCGCTGATGCCAGCGCGATTGTGGCAATTAGTGAAATCAAGAATATTATTATGGAAATCGTTCAGCAATGCGAAGAACGGCGTGAGCGGGCGGGGCTCGGCGGAATTAAGAGCCAGATTCAGAGGATTCATACGGACTTTGACGAACGCAATTACGGTTATAACTCAATGACGACTTTTGTTAGGGATATGAATGAATTTGAGGTAAAAACCGAAAATTCATCGGTATATGTCGAGCGAAAAAAGAGTGACTACAGCCGTGAGGAAATCGAAAAATATATCGTCAGCGCAGTTACGCAAACAGAAGTAGACTTGGGTAAGTTAGGGCAAAAAGTCCATAGTAAATTTGCCGATTTTAATCATAAAGATTTCGGCTATTCACAATTCGTCCGCTTTGTCGCGAATATCCCGGGGATATCGATTGTTGAAAAGTCGGCTTCGAAGAAGAATGTTACTTATAGCTTGGACGATGGCATATAGATAGCCCGAAAAGAATAAAATATTATATTAAGGACAACAAAATTTAACTAACGGAAATAGATTTAAGGAGTGTATATGACGACAGAAAAGAAAAGCAATAAATTCATAACTTGGTTTTTTCGGCTTATTAAAGGGGCGGTGGTCGGAACGGGGTTTATTATTCCGGGGGTCAGCGGCGGGGGTTTTGCGGCGATTTTCGGTATTT
>WQST01000191.1 GCA_009787745.1 Lachnospiraceae bacterium | reverse complement strand
TACTTATCTATTGTTATGCTTACCGGATGTAGTACCCCAAGTATTTCATCCTCCCCGGAGGAAAATGGTGGAGCAGACTCTATTGAAACAACGGAGTCAATTGTTAATGAAAAAGTAAACGTCCCCGATTCACTTGCGGCACAGATTACCCAAAGTCCCGACTCGGAGATAACGCCCGAAGATTATATATCATGGACACTTGGATGCGCGGCTGTATTAGCATACAATAATGACCTTGATCCCCACATTTTTGGAATGCGGGAAAAAAATATCCAAAATACGCTTAGTGAACGCTCAGAGTTAATCGAAAGCTGGAGCTGTAATAACCGTGAGGATTTGATTGCCACTATTAAGCGGATGACTGATGCCGGTCATAATGAAAAATTCATCGAACTAGCCGGATATTTAAGCTTTTTATCAAATAAACAACTAGATGAGTTAATCGCCGAATCAGACTATGAAGGTGCTAATAAAATCAGAATCACGTTAGAACTTAGTAAAAAATGGGGAACGCGCGGTATTAAAGCGTGGGATTTATTCCGGATGTTACATTTAGCGAGTTGGGGTTACGTTGCTGATTACTTAACCATGCAAGAGGCATATGACTTATCCGTACCGGTTATTGAACAACTACTCGGTTACTTTTATTCATGGGATGAGGCTTATGAGAACTATTTGGATGGGTACGCCTTTTGGCGCGGCGATAATTCAAAGGGCAGTTCCTACAGCTACCGAGTATCAATATATGAATTACTAAAAGATGATATCACTTTATTTGACCCGACTTTGTGGAAAGATCCGCCATTTGTTGCCATCAACGAAAATGAATTTACCTGTATTGTCGGACCTATTATTAACTATAATTATAATGATGCCTGGTATCAAACAATTGGCACCGGATATACACCGGAGTTTCGATATATAAAGCAAGCGTATCGTTATCAAAGAATAATATTCTCTCCGATATATGCAGGATTTGCTCTCGATGAAAATGGGCAGGCTAAAGTCAGTTTTGATATCATCCGGACATTTCCTGACGGTACTGAATCAAGTATTGAAGAGAATATAATCGCTATTAATTATTTCTCCTTACCCGGGCAAATGGTTATGTCGCAAGTTTTTATTGAATATGAAATCGAAGATATTGACGAGCTTGGTACTTATACATATACTTTCATTTCCAGAGATTTAATCGGAGATAAAGAAATTACCAACACTTTTACAATTGACTATATAGATTATGTATATACCAAAAATGAATTTGCCAATGTTGAAGAATTTATAAGCTGGCTAGTATCATATCAACGTTTTCCTATGCCGGAGCGAATTACCGATGCTATTATATGCGCTAGTGAAAACGATATGCTTGATTGGCCGGTTGCTTTAGGAGCTTTTTACGAAATATTGGTTAAAAATCCCTACTTGATTTCTTCTGCATTTGATGTTATCGAAAAACAAAACGGCGGAAAGCTTAATGAAAATCAAATCCTGCTTAAATCTTTAAGTGATGAGTATGCCAAAATGTTTAGTAGCAATGAGTCAGAATCTCTTGTATCCTATGCTTACGTAGATTTACCGGAATATTGCGATAATGATTATACGTATGAGGTGGTATTGGGTATTTTCATGGCGACCGGTTCTTATGACGCGGCAAAAATTCTAACGAGCGTTCTTGCCTATAAGGATTCTGAAGATGCCGATTTATTAGCATATTTTGAAACAAGTTCACTGATGCTTTATGCGATAATTTCACAAAACCCTCTTATGCAAGCGTATTGTACTACTATGATTTTTTACGATGATTCAATCGATACACTTGTAAAGAATGAACTAACGACTATTCTTGGTTATTAAACTAACCAATATGCACTAAACACGCCTTTGGCGATGTCCTAAATATTCAAAAATATGACGTATCGCGGACTTGGTAAAGAAAAAATATTACTTATCCCTAAACACAACCCCACCCTTAATCAAACAAGCAATCCCGCCCAAAATCAGCATAAAGCATTCCGCGACGAAGACAACAGGGAAATCGTCGCCAAAGATTCCTGTATAATCCAACAAAAAGAAAAGCATCGATAGAATCATCGCTATCCCCAGATAAAGGTAGCAGTTGTTACGAAATCTCTTTTCTTTTGTCTGCTCATGAACAATCATATCAGACTTCGTAAAACATATTATAATCCACAAAATCATACAACAGAATCCGATAACGGCGCCCAAATTATGCAAAATACTTGATATATTCTCCGAAATACCTAAAATGCCGACCCGGCTTGTATCCGTAATAAAAGGTGATGCGCACATCTGCATCGCAACAATCGTAAAACCGATAAAAATACCGATGGTAAATATTTGATCGAGGCGGTCATAATTATGAATGAATGCATATGTAAGGGAGAAGAGGGCTAACGCACCTAAACAAAACGGGAGGATGGGAGATGTCTGATTCGCAATAGTGGCGGTTTCGGATATTGACCGCGGGAAAGGGAGTCCGTAAACAATGGTAGTATCGAAAAGAACTGCGGGGCCGATGAGTATCGCCATAACCCCTATCGCTTTTAATTGAAAACGGCGGAACCCTTTTTGGATGTGTTGATGTGATTGCATTATGAAACCTCAGTATGGTTGTTACTCATTAATATGCGTGATATTGAAAATTTAGTTATAGAAATCTCACAAGTTTTTTGTTATACTATTGGTTAAACTAGCACAGGAGGAATAAATCGATGCAATACAGAAAATTCGGTAATACAGGGATTGATATTTCGGCTCTGGGGTTCGGCGTTATGCGGCTTCCTGAGATTCAAAAAGGTGAGGATTTTTATATCGATGAGGATAAATCTTACCCTTTACTTATGAGAGCTTATGAACTGGGCGTTAATTATTTTGACTCAGCCCCTGCATACTGCCATGGAAACAGCGAAAAAGCGATGGGTACGGCTTTAAAAGGTGTCCGCGATAAGGTTTATCTTTCGACCAAAATCCCCCTTGGTTCAGTATATAAGAAAAAAGGCGATTTACGGCGGAATTTAGAAGAGAGTCTTGCGCGAATCGGGACTGATTATATTGATTTTTATCATTTTTGGGGGATCAATAAAGGGACGGCTGATGAAATCATAAAAGATGATATAATGGCGGAGGTTCGTGAGTGTAAAGAACAGGGATTGCTTAGATTTATGTCGTTTAGCTTTCATGACGCGGCCGAAAATATGCAGTACATAATTGATAATGTTCCGCTTTCTTCTGTTTTATGCCAATATAATTTACTCGACCGCTCCAACGAAAAAATGATTGAATATGCATACGGTAAAGGTCTCGGGACAGCTATCATGGGGCCTGTCGGCGGCGGGCGCCTATCACCGCCGACGGATTTATACGAAAAACTGACAGGCAAAAAATCCAACTCGACTTATGAAGTAGCCTTACGGTTTGTCCTCGGTAACCCGCATGTGTCGTGCGCCCTTTCAGGAATGGAAAGCATAGATATGCTGGAAAAAAATGTAAAGATTGCCGAAATCTCAGGTGAAATTACCGCCGATGAATGGGTAGAGCTTGGTAAAGCAATGGAGGAAGTTGCGAAATTCAGGGATTTATATTGTACAGGATGTAACTATTGTATGCCTTGCCCGGCAGGAATCGAAATATCGAAATTATTCGAATTTTATACACACACCAATGTATTCGGTTTAGGCGAAGGGATCCGCGGTTCATATCAATGGTACAAAAAGAACCCATGGGGTGAAGGAAAAGTCTTTTCACATTGCATAGATTGCGGTCAATGCGAAACGAAATGTCCGCAAAAGCTGGAAATCAGGAAAGAACTTAAGCGTGTTTGTGAGGTTTTAGAGAAATTATGACAGACCTTACCGACGCTTATAGAGAATTGGGCATAAAAGAAACAGTTTTAAATCATGGAGAGGCGATACTCACCTCAATAAAAGACCGTTTTGACCGAATCGACCGTACCGCCGAAATAAACCAGCTAAAAGTTTTAGCCGCCTTCCAAAAAAATAACATCAGTGAAGCCCACTTAAACGGTACGACAGGTTATGGCTATAATGACATTGGACGCGATGCTTTGGAGCGGGTTTATGCTGATATTTTCCATACCGAAGATGCGCTGGTGCGTCCGCAGATTACTTGCGGGACACATGCTTTAGCCCTTTCGCTGATGAGTAATCTGCGCCCGGGAGATGAGTTATTATCGCCTGTCGGCAAACCCTATGATACTTTAGAAAAAGTCATCGGCATAAAAGAAGCCCCCGGCTCACTTAAAGAATACGGCATTACCTACCGTCAGGTTGATTTGTTGCCCGACGGCAGTTTTGATTACCCCAATATCGAAAAAGCCATTACCCCCAAAACGAAAATGGTCACTATCCAGCGCTCGCGAGGGTATCAAACAAGACCGACTTTATCAGTTGACTCAATCGGTCAATTAATCTCGTTCATAAAAAAAATCGCCCCCCATATCATCTGCATGGTCGATAACTGTTACGGTGAGTTCGCCGACACCACGGAACCGTCAGATGTCGGCGCCGATTTATGTGTCGGTTCACTGATTAAAAACCCGGGCGGCGGTTTAGCTCCGCTCGGCGGCTACCTTGCGGGGCGAAAAGACTTAATTGAACAAGCATCTTACCGCCTGACATCCCCGGGATTAGGAAAGGAAGTCGGAGCGTCCCTTGATGTCTTAAGGACTTTTTATCAAGGTTTATTTCATGCGCCGTGTGTGACTGCCGCCGCCCTTAAAGGGGCGTTGTTCGCCGCCCGAATTTACGGCGATGCAGGGTTTACGACAATCCCAAAAGCGCACGAAACCTACCATGATATTATCCAGGCAATCATCTTTGAGACCCCGGCAGGCGTCGCCGCCTTCTGCGAAGGCATCCAAGCCGCCGCCCCGATTGACAGCCATGTAAGGCCGGTTCCCGCCCCGATGCCCGGATATGACTGCCCTGTTATTATGGCGGCAGGCGCGTTTGTTTCCGGTTCATCCATTGAGTT
>WQST01000190.1 GCA_009787745.1 Lachnospiraceae bacterium | reverse complement strand
TTCTTCTTTCGACTTGGTTAATCCTGCCTGCCTGATCAATAGTGGCGGGATGGTTGTCCCACAAGATGCGCTGATCGTTCGCACTTATTTGCGGCGGGATGAAAGGGGTGAAGATGGTATCGTCATTATAATCAACGACAACATCACCTGAATCTTCTATTATAATATGATTTTCTTTCTCCGCTTTGGCATAAGCTATTTTTTCCGCTGAAACCGCCATGTTTTTTACTTGTTTCAGTTCGCCTGTCAGGACGGTTGCTTCACTGACCAGTTCAAGCATCGCATCATGCTTGCCGGTGAGCATATCATAAAGAAAAATCACCTCTTGCTGGTTTTTATGGATTTCTTTTAAGACTGTATCGGAATATTCGTTGATTGCCATGATTTTTTCATTGGTAATCCGCTCCATTGCCCGCTCGGCTTTTTCCATAGCATAAGTAATCGTTTCATCAACGATTTCATTGATATGGGCTTTGGCTTCTTCTAATTCTTTTTCTACCATTAACTTAACTTCGTCTTGGGCGACGGTTTTTAAGTCGTTTTTATCAGCTTTACCGACGCGATGCTGCGGTTTGCCCGCAGGTAAAAAGAAGCTAAAGATGAAAATTATTACGCCGGCAATTAATAGCGTGATTTGTATACCTGACATGCTTGCTCCATTTAATAATCGTTATATAGTAAAAATTCCCGTTTATGATACGTTTATTCATTTTATTCCGCTTATGCCGTTCTATCGCTTCGCTCAGGATGACAAAGGGCTTATATTTTGAAATCGATACTTCTGATTTCTTTATTAGCAGTACTTTTTTTTATGATGACGCCGTCGCTGTTTTTGCCTCGCCCGCGTCCGCCGTTGCCGTAGTATTCGTTCTTGCCTTTTTCTTTGGCGTCGTGGCGTTCGCCTTGGTTTTCTGTTTCGTCTTTCTTGCCGACCTGCTTGGCTTTCGCTTCTTCATGGTCGTCTTTTATTTTTTGGATATTAAGCTGATCGACGAAACCGCGGTTATCTTCATTGTGCTTAATGGGTGAGAAGTCTACTGCTCTGGTCACCTGTCCCTGAATAGAAATTGGATTGTTAATAATCATCGGACATCACCTCCATTAATTTGCTTCAAAATTAATTCCTTCTTGGTAATACGCACTAAAGATGCGTAATTCTCCCGCCCGGTTATTAAATTGCCGTCATTTTTACCTCGCCGCCCTGCTTTATGAAGCGGCAATATGACATACTTGAACGTACCGTCATTGATACGTCGCCGATCGCGATTAAAGTTCCGCTGTATACTTCTCCTGTTACGATTACCTGCGCATTACCTGAGCGCTCGTTTTGTTTTTGTAACAATTCAAGCTCGTCAATCGCACCGTCAAGTTCATCACTGCGGCCTTTGTTTTCAATCGTCATCGTCTGGACATTCTTAATCTGGTCAGGTGAGATTCGTACTCCGCTCGCGATTTTTTGTGCCATCGTATTAAGAATCAATTGTGTCGCCTTGATATCCTTGTTAAGCTCGGCAATCCGCTTTTGTAATTTTTGAATCCTGATTTTCATCGTCGGATCGACACCGACTTCAACGACGGTATCGGAACCCATCTGTGAACCTAATGTTTTGACATTAATTAAATTCCCCGCACATACTCTGCCGCCTGTGATAAATCCCTTCTTACTGGTAACGGTAATTTCATTGGCCGCCATGATTTGGCTATGTAAAATCGCATCACTCGAAACATAACCGCCCGCCTCAACCTTCGCGTTTTCGATGAACTGGCAGATAATATTATTCTCGGCTTTAAGCGTCCCGCGCCCCATCCCTTTCATTCCCCTGTCAATAATGATATCGCCGCCGCTTTCTAAAACAGCTCCTTCGACGACACCGCGAACCTCGATATTGCCCTTCGCTTTAACACTATAATTAGAAAAAACATTACCCGTGACGACGACACTGCCTTCGAACTCAATATTGCCGGTCACACTGTTAACGTTTTCAACCGTATAGACATTGGCGACGAATATTTTATCTTCGACTAATGTAACATGACCGTCAACGTTCGCCGTCAAAGTCAGTTTATCCTCGGAAATGCTAGTATTGTTGGTCTTTTTAAGAGCTACTGCTTTGACATCGTGCGGCCTTATCACTTCACCCATGATATTAGTGCCCGGTTCGCCGCGGTCTTCAGGAGTTAACTTCGCAAGTACCTGCCCCGCATTACAATGACAGATGTTATTTAAATTGAAAAAGTCAACCGAACCGTCTTCATTAAGAGCCGGTTTCGAATCAAGATGCGTATTAAAAAGATACTCGATATGCCCGTTACTGCCATGTCTGGGCATAACGCCCTCGGCAATCACGAAATCAGTACAGTACTGCGGATTCTGAAAAATTTGCGTTATGACATCATTTTTGATACCATGTGTTACTTTATTATAATTTAAGTCCCTGACCAATTCGCCCTGCGCCGCCCTAGCACCCGGCGGAAGATTCATCCCTGCGGCTGACGCAGGATAAAAGCGCACTGTGGCGGTCATTTTGTCTTGGCTGATTGTCATTTTGTAGGTTTCATTAACGGGGGTCGGCATTTGACCGCCAAAAAGCGGCACCGGCATGTCGCTTGACGCACCGCTTACCGCCATACTAATACCTTGGTTCAGAGTTGGAAGATCATATGGTATCCCTTGGCTATGTAAATATTCGCCGGCTTCATTTACACTTACCTGTTCTCCGCCATCGGTTGCTTTAAACACGCGCAGATATGTTCCTTGTTCGTTCGAGAATAATTGGAAATAACCATTTGCCATAACTCACCTCATTTTCATTAGTTACTGTTTAGATACCATGTCATTTAGATAAGGGCGTCAAACCCTAACCAAACGGCATTGGTTTAGACGGAAGATACTTACACCGCCAAAATTCCCATGTAATTACCCATCTTAGTTTTCATCTTTTGGAGTGCTTTTGTATGGAGTTGTGATATTCTTGATTCTGAAACTTCTAATATATGACTGATTTCTTTCAGCGTAAGTTCTTCATAATAATAAAATAAAATTACTTTTTTTTCTTTTTCGGTCAATAGTTCAAGCGCTTGCATCAGAACCTTCTTGAGTTCTTCTTTTTCGATGGATTCCTCAGGTGCGCCGAAACGGGAATGGTTGTTTTGGGGGTCAAGCGGAATTTCACTTCCCTGATCCGTGAACTCATTTAATGAAACAATACCTGTTATTTTCATTTGGGATTGCCATTCAACATATTCATCATCAGAAATCCCCAAAGCGGCGGCGATTTGTTCATCAGTCGCGCTGCTTCCCTGGGCGGTTTCTATTTCTTTAATGATTGTATCGATTTTTTTCTGTTTTTGGCNGATCGTGCGCGGAATCCAGTCCATTTTGCGAATTTGGTCTAAGATCGCGCCTCTTATTCTAAGGCTCGCATAGGTTTCGAACTTCACTTCTTTTAAAGCATCGAACTTGTCGATGGCATCAATCAAGCCAAAAATACCATAGCCAACTAAATCATCGTACTCAACATTGTAACCTAAGTACATACTCAAACGGCCTGCCACGAGTTTCACCAGCGGAGCGTATTCAAGGATGATTTTTTCGCGTATTTCATGGGTTTTATGCTTGGCATACTCATCCCATAATTTTTTCTTGTTCAATTCGTCCACAATGATTGCCCCTATAAATCACGCTTAATGGTTATGACCATGCTCATGACCCGCATATGCGGCTTCGTCAGAATGATACCCCTCTAACGGAACATCGTCCTCATCCATTTCTTTTTCGATAACTTCACCTTCTTCGGCTTCTTTTAAAGCTCTGATTGCTTCGTTATGAGCCTCAAAACGTGTCAGCATAATATTCAATATGCCGCCTAAAATATAGAAAAGGATTAGGACAAAAAGTAATATACTAAGCATCCGCTGCAATTCATACCGCATTAAAAACATAGTAATACCGGCCGCCGCTCCCGCACTTAGCATAATAATGGGAGCTAACAAACGACGCTTTTTCTCCATAGACACCCCTAATCTTTATATATATTCAAAATACCGATACCGTAAAACCGATTAGATTACTTTTTCGGGTTTACCAACGGCACGGATCGTAAAATCACCTGTCGCGGGATTAAAAATTACCGTGCGACCATAATTAAGACCACAATCCTGAGCCAAAATAGGAATCCGCATTTCATTAAGCTTCTTCTTACTGGCTTCAACATTCCGATCACCGATTCTGACCATATCGGCATTACCTTGCATATTAAACATTTGCGCGCCGCCTGCAATCTTACTCACCAAGCGGCTTCGGTTAGCACCCTTTGCAACGATTCTTTTGACCAAATCTTCAATCCCGGTATCAGCGAATTTCGGAATGTTACTATTATTACGAATCGCTTTTGAATCCGGTAACATAATATGAGCTAAACCGCCTATCCCGTTTTGGGGGTCTCTAATAGCAATCCCAACACATGAACCAAGTCCCAGCGTCGTGATCAAATCAGGTGGTATACATATATTCAGGTCGGCCATTCCGACCTTTATCATATCTCCCATTCCAAAGGCTCCCTAAATTTCGTTATTGTATCCAATCAGAGTCATACACCAATACCCAAAGACCCCAAAATTTTACCATATGAGTCAAGATCGGGAAGTAAAATAAAATACCCTTCGATTAATTCATCATCAATAAACTGGGTTTGAATCAAAAGAATATGGTCGCCAATCGTACCGAACTGAATCGCCGGGATACTTAGAATCGCTCCCGCCATGTCGATCGCCAAGTCGGGAATGGAAGGAAAAATCAGTAAATTCGTCAGCGTCGCCAGAGAATTAAGATACGCCCCCGCGATAATATTGCCGATTTCTTTAAGTGCTGATAGTTCCATCTCGGTAAAATCAAGCGAATCAGGGTCGCCCATACCTGCCATCAATTGATTAATCAGGTGTTTGGCGGCTTCTTGTTTTAACAAAAACATGATACTGCCCGTTATGTCACCTTCAACCGACAAGCTGATTCCTGCCA
>WQST01000189.1 GCA_009787745.1 Lachnospiraceae bacterium | reverse complement strand
CGACATAGGCTTGGACAAGCGGCTTTTGCGCTAATAAAGCATCTCTGGCAATAATCAATTCATTTTCAGAAACGGAGTTCATCGAAAATCCGTTAAGTTTTAAAGCGACCATAAATGCGTCGCGAATAGAATCCTGCATCAGAATACTATCGGCATACTGCGAATCCCAAAGCACGGACCATGAGTCGATCGGGGTATTAACCATTGCGGTATTATAAAGAATGCCGACAGTTCCGAAGCAGTAAGGAACAGAATAGGAGCCTGTGGGGTCGAATTCTTGGGAGCGTTCGAAGTATTCGGCGCCGATGTGCGCTTTGGCGTTGGGGATATTGTCAAAGTTGAGTTCGCTTAAAAGGTCATTTTCAATTAGTTTCTGAATCATATAATCAGAAGGGCATAGGACATCATAATTGGATGAACCCGATTCGACTTTGGGGTACATGATTTCGTTGGTTTCATATTCATCGTAGACGACTTTGATGCCTGTTTCTTTTTCGAACAATTTAATGGTATCGGGGTCTAAGTATTCGCCCCAGTTGTAGACGACGACGCGGCCGTTCGGCCCATCTTTTGCCCCGCAAGCAGTTAAGAAGCTTAGGGAAAGAAGAAGGGTGGTTAGCAATAAGAAGACAGGTGCTTTTTTGTGTTTTTTAACATTCATTATGAGTGTTCCTCCTATAGGGTTAATGTTTTTCCGATTTTTTCTGAACGGCTTCTTTGGCGGGAATACGATTAACGAGCCAGAGAAGAACCAGAACAGAAATAAATATTATCGTAGAAAGGGCATACATTTCGGGTTTGATGCCCTTTTTTACTTCGGAGTAAATCTTGGTCGAGAGGGTGTCGATACCCGGGCCTTTGGTAAAGTGGGTGATGATGAAATCGTCTAAGGACATCGTGAAAGCCAGCAAAAAGCCTGCGACGATTCCGGGCATCAGGTCGGGCAGAACGACTTTGTAGAAGCTGTATAGGGGGCCTGCGCCTAAATCTAACGCGGCTTCGTAGGTGCTTAGATTAAGCTGGCGCATTTTGGGCAGGATGCACAGAATCACATAGGGAATATTGAAGGTTATATGTGCTAAGAGGATGGTTCCATAACCGAACCTTATCCCTAAGCTAATAAATAAAAGCATGAGTGAAATACCGGTGACGATTTCGGCGTTGAGCATCGGGATGTTGGTAACGCCGATAACGACGGTTCGGCTCGTTTTTTTCATCCGCATGATGGCGACACAAGCAATCGTTCCGATTAAAGTCGCGACCGACGCCGAAATAAGGGCAATTGACAAGGTATTAAAAAGCGCGGCCATGATTTCTTCATTGCGGAATAAAGAACTATACCATTTAAAGGTAAATCCGCCCCATTTCGCGCGGGTTCTTGAATCGTTAAAAGAAAGGATGATCAGGGTAACAATCGGCGCGTACAAAAAAACGAAGATAAGCCCGATATAAAAATTCCGGATTGTTTTGCGGTATAGCTTTAATAATCGATAGCCGGTTTTGATCATAACATACTGCCCTCCCTATTCTTGTCAAAAATAGATGAAGCAATCATATTGATGACGATAAAGAGCATCAGAACGATTGATAATCCACTACCCAGATGCCAGTTTCCTGCATGGGTAAATTCTTCTTCGATAACATTGCCAATCAGAAGGATTTTACTGCCGCCAAGGATTTTACTGATAACAAAAGTCGTCAGCGCAGGAACGAAAACCATAGTTATGCCGCTGATAATACCCGGGATGCTGAGGGGGAAAATAATTTTTTGCAGTATTTTTATGTTGCCGGCGCCCAAATCTCTGGCGGCGTTGACGACGTTTACATCAATTTTCAGTAAACTATTATAAATTGGCAGAATCATAAAAGGTAAAAAATTGTAGACCATACCAAAAACGATGGCGGCAGGGGTATTAATAATATTGAGCGGCGGAAGCCTTAAAAAAGCAAGGATATTATTAATAACACCTGTTTTTTCTAATAATGCCTGCCAAGCAAGGGTACGCAGGAGAAAATTCATCCACATCGGTAAGATGAATAAAAGGATAACGAAACCGCTTCGCTTTAAGGTGGTTCGGGAAAGGATAAAAGCTAAAGGATAAGCGAGGAGCAGACAGATTGCGGTCGCGATGATGGCGAGTAAAATAGCCAGCCACAACGCTTTGGAATGGACAGGGGAGGCGATAGCCATGATATTTGCGAAGGTGAAATGACCGTCCCTGTCGATTAAGCCGTAGTACAGAATCATAAATAACGGGACGATAATGAATACCGCCATCCATACCAGATACGGCGAGCCCATGAGTATCGTACCGAAATTGCGCCTGTTATTTAATTTGCGGTTATTATCATTGACCGAACGAGTCATTTTAAATACCTCAGTTACGAATTTTCCTCTAACGCTTCAAGCGAAACAGCTTGTTCATCTTCTGATTCAGGTTTGTTCATGATTTGGATATTAAAAGGGTCGACTTTTATCCCGACGGGGGTACCGACGGGAAACATTCCGGTGGAATGGACAAGCCATTCAAAACCGCAAGCCGTAACTTCCATCTCATAATGAACGCCCTTAAAAATCAAATGACTGACGGCGCCGCTGATAATGCCCTCCGCGGGGTCGCAAAGCACGACGTCTTCAGGTCGGATAACGACGTCAACGGGAGTTTTTTTGCCGAAACCGGTATCAACGCAGGTGAAGCGTGTACCTAATATCTCAACTAATCTATCTTCGATCATCATCGCGTCGATGATATTGCTTTCGCCGATAAAGTCCGCGACAAAGGCGTTTTCAGGTTCGTTATAAATTCCCTCAGGGGTGCCGATTTGCTGTATATAGCCCTGATTCATGATAACGATGGTATCAGACATCGTTAGCGCTTCTTCCTGATCATGGGTTACATATATGAAAGTGATACCGAGGTCATTTTTTAACCGAATGAGTTCGTATTGCATTTCCTGACGCAGTTTCAAATCAAGTGCGCCCAGCGGTTCATCAAGCAGAAGAACTTTCGGTTCATTGACGATTGCCCTGGCAATGGCGATACGTTGTTGCTGACCGCCGCTTAATGAATCGGGCATCCGCTTTTCGAAGCCATCCAGATTGACCAATTTAAGCGCGTAAGAGACTTTATCTTTAATATAATCCTTTGACTTATTTTTGATTTTTAGGCCAAAGGCGATATTGTCGCCGATATTCATATGGGAAAAAAGCGCGTATTTCTGGAAAACCGTATTTAACTGCCGTTTATTGGGAGGTAAGTGAGTAATATCGGTATTATCGAAAATAACCCGCCCTTTATCGGGTGTTTCAAAACCGCCGATAATGCGCAGAATCGTTGTTTTACCGCATCCGCTTGGACCCAGTAAGGTGATGAATTCGTTTTCATGGATTTTGAGATCAAGCTCATCGATAATCAATTGATTGCCGAATGATTTGCTGATATTTTCTAAATTTATAAGTGGTTTGGTTTTAAAGAAATCCATATTGCTCGATACTCCTAAAAGCTGGGCGGACTGCTGACCCATAAAATCGTCGCGCCCTTTTTCTCGTTGGCTTTAATATAGTGCGTACTATCGGTTTTATAATAAAATGACTCGCCTTTTTTGACCATGATGCGGCGTTTCCCCAAGATAATAGTGATGCCGCCCGATAAAACATAACCGAATTCTTCCCCTTCATGCGGATTATCGGGATAAGTGGAGCCGCCCGGTTTAAGTGTCAGCCGGAGCGGTTCCATAATATTTTTTTGCGCGTTGGGGATAATCCATTCGATTTTATTCCCTAATTCATCATCTATCTTTTCGAAGTAATCAGATGCGGTAAAAACTATCTGCTCATCAGTCGTTTCCGTAAAGAAATCTTTTAGGTCAGTTCCAAGGCATTGAAGAATGTCAGCCAAAGTAGCGATAGAAGGTGAGGTCAAATCGCGTTCCAATAAGGAAATAAAACCCTTAGATAATTCACTGCGGTCGGCTAACTCTTCCTGGGTTAAGCCTTTTTGCATCCGAAGTTCTTTTATTTTACTGCCTAAATCCATAAAAATCCTTTATCACCGCCAAGCGGAACTTATATTAAACCGAAAGTTTAATATTACTAAACACACTCGTTTTCAATTATACATTATGCGGAGAAAAAGTCAAATAGTTTTTTCTAAGATAGATTTACTTGGGATTAAATAAATAAAAAGACAGAGGGCATCCTCTGTCTTTTTATTTATTTATTAAACGGTACTTATCTTCTTAATTTAAAATTATTGACAATACTTTTGAGGTTATGTGAAGTTTCCTTGGTTTTACCCATGCTGGCAACGATTGTCTGGGCATCCATAGAGATGTCGTTAGTTTGTTCGGCGACAGTACTGGTCGTTCTGGCGCCTTCCTGAGCGGAACTTGATACTTCGCTGATTGCCCGCATCAGAACCTGTACTGAAGAATGTAATTCTTCGGATGTGGCGCTTAAATCAGTCGTCATATCACTCATGTATACGGCATCACTGTTATAGGAATCAGCAGCCTTTAGCATATCCTGATAATCTTTCATGACATCATCAGAAACGAAGTTAAGCAAATTGGTTGAACTGGCTGATAGGGCATTAACAGCAGCCATAACGACCTTCGTGATAGCTTGTATTTGCGTAACGGTATTCTTGGAATTATCGGCTAAAGCACTAATTTCATTAGCGACGACGGCGAATCCGCGTCCGGCTTCACCGGCCCTGGCAGCCTCAATAGATGCATTTAAAGCAAGCAAAGTTGTTTGGCTGGTAATACCGAGGATCGCATCGGCAAGGGCGTTGATTTCATCAACCGCCTTCGAGTCTTCCAGTGCTTTCTGTAAAGCAGATTTGATTTCGTTAAAAATATTATTCGACTTGTCAATCGAATTGCTGACATTTTTACCGAGTTCTGATGCGCGTTGATGGATTTCTCCTGATTTACCGGCGCCGTCGCCGGCTTTTTCCGCGACAGTTTCTACCGCCCGCTCGATTTCGACAGATGTAGCATTCATTTCCTCGGCGCTGGCGCCG